>JBBSLM010000197.1:0-4630 GCA_038255245.1 Sphingomonadales bacterium | reverse complement strand
CGGGCAGACCGCCAACCCGACCTACAAGGAAGTGTGCGGCGGCGGCACCGGCCATGCCGAGGCGATCCGGGTGACCTACGATCCGGCGGAAATCTCCTATGACGACATGCTCGACATTCACTTCGCGACGCACGATCCGACCCAGCTGAACCGGCAGGGCAATGACGTCGGCACGCAATATCGCTCGGCCATCTTCCCGATCGACGAGCACCAGGAGGAAGCGGCGCGGCGCGGGATCGAGCGGGCGCAGGCGGAGCGAGCCGAGCCGATCGTGACGACGATCGAGGCCTTGTCGGAATGGTATCCGGCCGAGGATTATCACCAGGATTATTGGGAAGGCGAAGGCCAGCGAAACCCCTATTGCCTGGCGATCATCCCGCCGAAGATCCAGAAGCTGCGCAAGAGTTTCCAGAACCGGGTGAAGCGCGCGGAGGTTTGATCCGAAGCCCGTCATTGCGAGGAGCCAAGCGACGAAGCAATCCAGTGCCCGGAGCTCTCAGGATGGATTGCTTCGCTTCGCTCGCAATGATGGCTGAGGGTGTCGAGCTGCCACCGCATCGGCTGGGTGGTCGCTGAACACGGCGTCGACGCCAAGCGCGTAGAAAGCGCGATATTCGGCGGCGGCGTCGCCATGTTCGGCGGGGTGATGGCCGCGCCAGAAATCGGCGGCGAGGAACATATTCTCCGCGCGGAAGGTCCAGCAGAAGATTGCGAGCCCGACCGCATGCGCGTCGGCGGCCAGCGAGGTCGGCGTCGCGGTCGTGCCGTCGGCATTGCGCGGGATGAGCAAGGCCTTGGCCGGGCCGATCGCGTCGGCATAGCTGGCGATGTCCTGCAGTTCGGGCGTCGCGCCGACGTCGAGCAACTGGACCAGTCGAATGCCGGACAGCGCGCGGATGCGGCGCAGGATGCGGGCGTCGAACGAGGCGAGGATCAGGGGATCGTTGCGGCCATGTTCCGCCAGGATCGGCGCGAGTGCGGTTTCGAAGGGCAGGCCGACGGCCTCGAAATAAGCGGGATGCTTCAGCTCCGCGACGAGGCCGATCGGCCGGCCCCGCGCCGCCGCTTCCTCGCGCACGATGGCGAGCAGATCGTTGAAGCCCAGCAACTCGTAGCGGCCATCGTGCGCGGCGCTGTCGGGGCGGAGCAAAGACATGCGCTCGCGGGCGCGCAGGCTCTTCAGTTCGGCCAGGGTGAAATCGTCGGCGAACCAGCCTTCCTGCTCGCTGCCCTCCACGCTCTTCGCGGTGCGGCGATCGGCATAGTCCGGCCGGTCGGCAACGTCGGTGGTCCGCGACAATTCCAGATCGTGCCGCACCACCAGCGCGCCGTCCCTCGTCACGAGCAGGTCCGGCTCGACGAAGTCGGCGCCCTGCGCGATGCCGAGGCGGAAGGCGGCTTCCGTGTGCTCGGGCAAAAGGCCGCTGGCGCCGCGATGGGCGATAACCCAGGGCTTGGCGGCTTCAGAGGCTGGCATGGTCGATCGGCCCGGACTTTGCCAGCCGGTGCGAGCGGTCCGGCATGGGATATTTGAGGCCGGTGGCGCAGTTGAACAGCACGACCTTGTCGCTCGCTGAAATCAGCCCGCGCTCGCGCGCCAGCTGCGCCGCCGCCAGCGTTGCGCCGCCCTCCGGACAGAGCAGCAGCCCGTCCTGCCGCGCCGCTTCGTCCACCGCGGCCAGGATCGCCTCGTCCGGCACGGCGATGGCAAAGCCGCCGCTTTCCCGCACCGCGCGCAGGATCAGGAAATCGCCGACCGCCTTGGGCACGCGGATCCCGGCGGCGACGGTGTGGGCATGTTCCCAACGCGGCGCATGTTCCTCGCCCGCTTGCCACGCCTCCACCATCGGCGCGCAGCCTTCCGCCTGCACCGCCACCATGCGCGGCCGCTCGGGGCCGATCAGGCCGATCGCCTCCATCTCGGCGAAAGCCTTCCACATGCCGATCAGGCCGGTGCCGCCGCCGGTGGGGTAGAAGATAACGCCCGGCACCCGCCAGCCGAGCTGCTCGACCAGTTCCAGGCCCATCGTCTTCTTGCCCTCGATCCGGTAGGGCTCTTTCAGCGTCGACAGGTCGAACCAGTGCCCGGCCTTCGCCCCCTCCCCGACGATCGCGCCGCATTCGTCGATCAGGCCGTCGACGCGATAGACGCGCGCGCCCTGCGCCGCGATCTCGCGCACGTTGATTTCCGGCGTATCGTCGGGACACAGCACGATCGTCTCGATCCCGGCGCGGCTGCCATAAGCGGCGAGCGCGGCGCCGGCATTGCCGTTGGTCGGCATCGCAATCTTGGTGACGCCCAGCGCCTTGGCCATCGACACCGCCATGGCGAGGCCTCGCGCCTTGAACGAGCCGGTCGGCAGGCGGCCTTCATCCTTGACCAGCAGGTCCGTGAGTCCGAGGCGCGCACCCGTGCGCGGCAGCGAGACGATCGGCGTGGCCGCCTCGCCCAGGCTGACGATGTTGGCGGCATCCCGCACCGGCAGCAGCTCGCGCCATTTCCACATGTCGTGCGGGCGCTGCGCCAGCGTATCGCGACTCAACGCGGCGCGGATGCCGTCGAGGTCGTAGCGCACGAGCAACGGCCGCCCGGCTGCGGACAAGCCCTGGAGTTGGTCCGCCTCATAAAGTTCGCCGGTGAGCGAGCATTCGAGGTGGCTGACGAAGTTTCGCCGCGGGCCGGCGAGATTGTGATTCCAGATATGGGCCATCGCGCCCGCCTAGACGCTCCGCCGCCCCGCGCAAGCCGACTTCAGATGACAGCCAACAGCTTCAGCAGGAGGAGGATGATCAAGACTGTGACGACAAGACCGAGGATACCTCGCATGGTCAATCCCTTCGATACAGCGCGCAACATCGCGCGCTGGCGCGAACAGGTAACAGCGGCGGAGCGCCGGGGTTCCCCGCGCAGCAAGGGGATCGGCCTCCCGCCTTACCGCGGCGCGGCGGCACGGCGGAGCCGGTCGTTGATCGCCACGCCCAGATCGGCCTGCGGAATCGGCGCGACGGCGATGCGGGCGAGGGGCTGGCGGTCGGCCTGATGCAGCAGGTCGAACAAACACGCGGCGGCTTCCAGCAGATCGCCGCCGGGGCTGAGCGACACATGGCCGGCGACCCGTCCGAAGCCGATCAGCCATTCGCCCGGCTCCGCCTCGAGCGCGTCCAGGCGGAGCGGTTTGGCGGGCGCATAATGGCTGGCGAGTTGGCCCGGCGCTTCGATCGTCGCTGCCGACGGATCGGCGACGGCGCCGAGCAACTCGGCATTGATCGGGCCGGGGCGCAGCAGGCGGACCTTGCCGTCCGTCACCGCGACGATGGTGGATTCCAGCCCGTGTGCGGTAGGGCCGCCGTTGAGGATGAGGGGAATGCGGCCGCCGAGGCTGGCGAGCACATGCTCGGCGCGGGTCGGGCTGATCGTGCCGCTGGCATTGGCGGACGGGGCCGCGAGCGGACGGCCCGTGGCGGCGATCACGCCTTGCATGACCGGGTGGGCGGAGGCGCGCAGGGCGATCGTCGGCAACCCGGCGGTGACGAGCGAAGCGATGCCCGCGTCGGCGCGCAGCGGCACCACCAAGGTCAGGGGCCCGGGCCAGTAGCGTTTAGCCAGCGCCCGCGCCGTCGCGTCGAAAATTCCGATCCGTTCCGCCGGCTCCAGCCCGGTGACGTGCACGATCAGTGGATTGAAGCTCGGCCGGCCCTTTGCGGCATAGATGCGCGCCACCGCCTCGCCCGAAGTCGCATCGGCGGCGAGGCCGTAGACCGTCTCGGTCGGGAGCGCGACCGTCTCCCCCAAGCCGATCAACCGCGCCGCTTCGGCGATACCGGCGCCGTCTGCCGGCAAAATGCAGGTCTCTGGCGCGCTCACGCCTCCGCGCTATAGCTGGGCCACAAAGCGCGCAACCGCAGGTGAGACACGATGCCCTACACGCCCCCGATCGAGGAACAGAAGTTCGTCCTGCGTCACGTCGTCGGCATCGAGGAATTGGGCGGCGGCAATGCCTTCCCGGACGCCACGCTGGATACGGTCGATGCGATCGTCGAGGGGGCGGGGGCGTTCGCGGCCGGGGAATGGGCGCCGCTGAACCGGATCGGCGACACGGTCGGCGCCAAATGGGCGGCGGAGGGCGTGACCATGCCCGAAGGCTTCCGCGCCGCCTACCAGGCCTATGTCGAGGGCGGCTGGGGCACGCTTGCCGCGCCGGTGAGCCATGGCGGCCAGGGTCTGCCGCAGGTGCTGGCGACGGTGGTGCTGGAGGATCTGGGCTCGGCGAATATGGGCTTCTCGCTCTGTCCGATGCTGAGCGCCGGAGCGATCGAGGCGCTGAAGCATCATGGCACCGCCGAGCAGCAGGAGCGCTGGCTGCCCAAGCTGATCAGCGGCGAATGGACCGGGACGATGAACCTGACCGAGCCGCAAGCCGGATCGGACGTCGGCGCGCTAAAAAGCCGGGCCGAGCCGATCGGCGACGGGCGCTACCGCTTGAAGGGCCAGAAGATTTTCATCACCTTCGGCGATCACGATCTGACCGATAACATCGTCCACCTCGTGCTCGCCCGGCTCCCGGATGCGCCGACGGGGACGAGGGGGATTTCGCTCTTTCTCGTGCCGAAGCTGCGCGCGGATGGCTCG
>JBBSLM010000196.1:0-4639 GCA_038255245.1 Sphingomonadales bacterium | reverse complement strand
GTCGCGGAGGATCTGGAGGCCGAGCGCCACCGCGTCGTTTCCGCCTTCACCCGGATGCGCGAGCAGATCGAGAATATGACCAGTCATGCTGAATTCGGCACGGCGGGCGAGCATCACGAGGTCGAAAGGTCCGGGAAAAGTCACGCCTAGGGGGAGCGGGGAGGCCCTAAGCGATTTCGATGATTGGGAATTAAGTGCACTGTCACCATTATCGATTTGGCAAAGGCCACAAATCATGAGCTTCTATGCCTGCCCGATGCATCCCGAAATACAACAGGACAAACCTGGAAACTGTCCAAAATGCGGGATGCGTCTCTTGCTGCAGAGCAAAGTGGCCGGCGTATCGGGCGAGCGCCCACGTTGCCATGGCGAAGTCGCGCCGGAGCAGCAAGGAGCGGAAGCCGGCGAATATGACCGTGTGCCGCCCGGCTATGACGGGACCGTTTATACGTGTCCGATGCATCCCCAGGTGCGGCAGACCAAGATGGGCTCCTGCCCGATCTGCGGCATGGGTCTGGAGTTGGAAGCGGCCGGAATGGCCGATCATGGACCTAATCCCGAGCTGATCGACTTTACCCGGCGGTTCTGGCTGGGAGCCGTGCTCACGATCCCGCTGCTGATCCTCACCATGGGACCGTTTCTTGGCCTTGGCCTTCGCGACACGATCGGCGAGCGCACGACGCTATGGATCGAATGTGCGCTGGGGACTCCAGTGGTTCTGTGGTGCGGTTGGCCATTCCTCGTGCGCGGCTGGAATTCGTTCCGCACGATGAACCTCAATATGTTCTCGCTGATCGGCATGGGGGTGATGGCCGCCTGGCTGTTCAGTGTCGTGGCGATCCTTGCGCCCGAAATCTTCCCCGATGGCTTCCGCAATGCCGAAGGTCATGTCGGCGTCTATTTCGAAGCCGCTGCGGTGATCGTGACACTGGTCCTGCTCGGTCAAGTCATGGAGCTCCGGGCGCGTGAAGGAACCGGCAAGGCGATCCGCGCCCTGCTTGATCTCGCGGCAAAGAGCGCGCGGATCATCCGAGCCGACGGGACCGAGGAAGAAATCGCGCTCGAAGACGTTGTCGTGGGGGACCGGCTGCGGGTTCGCCCGGGTGACAAGGTGCCGGTCGACGGGCTGGTGCGCGATGGGCGCTCGTCAGTCGATGAAAGCATGATCAGCGGCGAGCCGGTTCCGGTGGAAAAGGTCGCGGGCGATGACGTGACCGGAGCGACAATCAACGGCACCGGCTCCCTGATCATCGAAGCGACCAGGGTGGGGTCCGAAACCATGCTGGCGCAGATTGTCGGCATGGTGGCGGCCGCCCAGCGATCGCGCGCGCCTATTCAGAAATATGCCGACAAGGTAGCCGGCCTGTTTGTTCCTGCCGTTATTGGAATCGCTGTTCTCGCCTTCATCGGTTGGGCGATCTGGGGTCCGGCGCCGGCGCTTTCCTATGCGTTGATTGCGGCGGTGGCGGTGCTCATCATCGCCTGTCCCTGCGCGCTGGGTCTGGCAACGCCAATGTCGATCATGACCGCCACAGGGCGGGGCGCGCAGGTTGGCGTGCTGATCAAGAATGCCGAGGCGCTCGAGCGGTTTGAGAAGATCGACACGCTGATCGTCGACAAGACCGGCACCTTGACTGAAGGCAAGCCGCGGCTGGTCGCTGTGATGCCTGAAGCGGGCTTTGACGAAGCCGAAGTCCTGCGCCTGGCCGCGTCGCTTGAACGGGGATCGGAGCATCCGCTGGCCGAAGCCATCGTGCGCGGTGCCGAAGATCGCGGCGTGGCGATGGATGAAGCGAGCGCGTTTGAGGCCATCACCGGCAAAGGCGTAAAAGGCACTGTCGGCGGAAAAGCCGTGGCGCTGGGCAATATCGCCATGGTGCGCGATCTGGGCCTGGAGGCAGAGGCGCTGACGGACAAGGCCAATGCCCGGCGTGACGACGGCGAGACCGTCATGTTCGTAATGCTCGGCGGCAAGGTGGCAGGGCTGGTCAGCGTCGCCGATCCGATCAAGGATACCACCCTTGGAGCGCTCAAGGAACTGCATGCGCTCGGTCTGCGAATCATCATGGCAACCGGCGATAATGAGCGGACGGCCAAGGCCGTCGCCGCGCGCCTGGGCATCGACGAAATCCGCGCCGATGTCTTGCCCGAGGACAAAGCCCGCATCATCCGCGAATTGCAGGTGGAAGGCGCAAAAGTCGCCATGGCGGGCGATGGAGTGAACGATGCCCCGGCGCTCGCTCAGGCCGATGTTGGCATTGCCATGGGGACCGGAGCCGATGTCGCGATCGAGAGTGCCGGGATAACATTGGTGAAGGGCAACCTTGACGGCATCGTGCGAGCGCGGCGGCTTGCCCAGGCCACGATGCGCAACATCCGGCAGAACCTGTTCTTCGCGCTAATTTACAATACGGCGGGCGTGCCAATTGCAGCAGGTGTGTTGTTTCCCTTCTTCGGCATTCTCATCAGCCCGATGTTCGCCGCCTTTGCGATGAGCGCTTCTTCAATTTCGGTCGTGTTGAACTCTCTGCGGCTTCGGAGCGCCAAGGTATGACCATGGCTGGGCACGAGGGGCATGCGGTAGATAGCAGTCAGGACAAGAACCAAGAGAGCAAGGGGACGATAAGCCTCTATGGCGGTATCGCCATGGGCACCGGCGTGATGATCGGTGCGGGCATCTTCGCGCTGACCGGCCAGATCGCCGAACTGGCAGGACCCCTGTTCCCCCTGTCGTTCGTGGCCGGGGCGCTGGTTACCGCGTTGGCGGCATACAGCTATATCAAGATGTCGAATGCGTGGCCGTCCTCGGGCGGGATCGCGATGATACTGCAAAAGGCTTATGGTCCAGGGGTGGTGGCGGCGTCGGCATCGCTCCTCATGGCGCTCTCGATGGTTATCAACGAGAGCTTGGTGGCGCGAACTTTTGCCACATACGCGCTGCGCCCATTCGGCATGGAGCAGAACGGACTGCTGTTATCCGCGCTTGCCTTAGCTTTGATTATATTCGCTTATGTGGTGAACGCGGCCGGTAATCGCTCGGTCAGCGGATTTTCACTGGTCATGTCTGCCATCAAGATCGGCGGCATCGCCATTTTCGCGGTGGCAGCAATCTGGGGCAGTGGTCTGTTCTCCGGCGCCTTCACCCAGGATGCATCGATCACGAGTGGAGCGTCGTTTCTGGCGTCAGTTGCCTTCTCCATCCTCGCATTCAAGGGATTTACCACGATCACCAACAGCGGCGGTGAAATTGTCGATCCGCACCGCAACGTCGGACGGACGATCATCTATTCGATCATCATTTGTATCGCTACCTATCTGCTTGTCGCTCTGGCCGTCGGATCGAGCCTGACAATCGGCCAGATCGTGGAGGCGCGGGATTATTCGCTGGCTGCGGCTGCCAGACCCGCACTCGGCCAGGTTGGCTTCTATTTTACGGTCATAATCGCTCTTGCGGCGACAATGTCTGGCGTCATCGCAAGCGTTTTTGCCGTGTCCCGCATGCTCGCCATGCTAACCAAGATGAAGATGATACCGCACAGCCATTTCGGTATGAGCGGCAGCATCCGCAGCCATATGCTAGTCTACACAGTCGTGGTGGCAGGGGCGCTCGCCGTTCTGTTCGACCTCTCACGGATCGCTTCGCTGGGCGTATTCTTCTATCTGGTCATGGATATGCTGGTGCATTGGGGCGTCTTTCGTCACCTGCGCCACGAAATCGGCGCGAAGGCGACGATCTTGCTGACGGCCTTGGCTGCCGATGGAGTGATCCTTGCTGCTTTCACAGTGATCAAACTCCGCTCAGATCCGATGATTGTAGCTTACGCTGCGGCAGGCATCTTGCTGGTCTTTGCGGCCGAATGGATGTTTTTGTCGCGGCAAGATGGTGGGCAGAGTCAGAAGTGAGTGACTCGGTAATACGGGGGCATTAAATCGGAGCAGGGGCAAATGACAAGATCGACGTGCCGAGGACCGCCGCCGGGGTCGGTGCGAGCAAAGCCATTCTGTTCAAGCTCACCACCGGCACGCTGGCCGACACCACTTTCCTGACCGTCCGCGCCAACAATGTGGCCAGCTACCAGGCCGATCAGGACTTCGTGTTCCAGCTCGACAACAACCCCGCCGTGATCGTCGCGGTCGAGTCCATCTGACCTTGCCCCTCTTCCCATTGGAACGCCCGCGCCTTTCTGTTAGCCGCATCGCCATGCCGACCCCGTCGATCGCCTCCGCCCGTGAGATCCTGACCGGATTGCACGAGGTGATGGCCTCAAAGCTCGGGGCGCAGGCGAAACTCAACAAGGTCGTGCAGATCATCGCCGAGGCGATGTCGAGCGAGGTTTGCTCCATCTATCTGCTGCGCGACGGCGTGCTCGAACTCTATGCGACGGTCGGCCTGAACCAGAGCGCGGTGCACGTCACCAAGCTCGCCCATGGCGAAGGCCTGGTCGGCACGATCGCCAAGCAGATTTCGATCCTGAACCTGGCCGAGGCGGCGAGCCATCCGGAATTCGCCTACCGCCCCGAAACGGGCGAGGAGACGTTCCACAGCTTCGCCGGCGTGCCGATCGTGCGCAAGGAGCGCGCCGTCGGCGTGCTCGCCGTCCAGCATGCCGATCCGCGCGCCTATGAAGAGGTCGAGATC
>JBBSLM010000195.1:0-4654 GCA_038255245.1 Sphingomonadales bacterium | reverse complement strand
GTTCGAGGAACCGCTGCTTGCGCTCATCGGTAAACCGCACCTGGCGCATCTGCCTGAGCTGCCAGCCGCGCCGGTTGTTGGCCGCGATCAGCCGCGGCGCCGACGAATGGTCCAGCGCATCGATCCACGCCGCCTTGAACACCGCGTCGCGCCGCCGCGCCCCATACATCCCGTCGAGCGAGAAGCCCGCTCTGTCCGCCGCCTCCTCCAGCCGCGCGCCGCCGCGAAGGGCGACGATAAACGCCCCCTTCGCCGCCGCATCGATCAAACGGCGCTCGCCGCCGCCCTTCCCGAATCGCTCGCCCATCGACGATCTTAAACCACAAACAGATGTTTGTAGGAAAGTTCTTTTTACCGTTTAGGTTCGCTGATACGTTCAGAGGGTCGTGAACTTGGACCGGCCATGCGCAGCCTAGCGGTTGTAGGGGCCGAGGAAACGCTCACCATTGTAGTGGATCATGTGAGTGGCGTGATCGGCCACCCACACTTCCGTTTCCCACGCAATATCGCCCGCGAACCTACCAAACGTCGCATAGTCCGGGAACGCCGAAACGAACACCGGAGGGAACAGAGAGCTTTTGAGCAACCGGTCGAGCTCGACCTTTCGGATTGGCGAAATGTGACCGCTGCTCGCCACAGCTTCGATAATCAGCAGCCAGCCACGCTGGCGGTCCAAAACAACAACATCGGGCAGAAGGCGGTGATCTAGGGCGAACAGTCCTACCTCGTCCAAAAGCGCATCATTCTTGAACAATTGCCGGCTTAGCGCATCCGCGATGTAGATAACTTCCGGCTGCGCAACAAACTGAGGCACAAAATCTCTGATGATCGCGGCTTGCAGAAGATTGTGCGCGCCCGGCGACAGTTCGAGCGCCGTTCCGTCAGGCAGGGTCACGGCTACGGTCGGCCTCGCGCGCTCTTGGCGCAGCACGCTCCGCAATGAATCATGTGCTTGCCGAAACGCTTCCAGCGCGTCATCCCAAGCAGAACCGCCCCAACTATCCAGCAACCGTCCAAATGCTGGAGACAATGCGTAGCTGGTCGTGCCCGCATTCGGCGCCCGGCCAGGATCATCTGGATCTTTCAGCGCAACACCCGCTTCAACCAGAAATTTTACGCACTTACGCCGTACATCGTCGTAACTGCCGCTGCTGATTGCCTCGTCCCAATGCTCGTTTAAGAACGCAATCAAACGTCGGCTGCCGATGGTGGACATGCCAGGCATACCCCACGCTTGAGCTGAGGCTAAACCTTGCCCGCGTTCAACCCGTCCCAAAGCAAGCACGACTTTGGGGGCGCGCGCCGCCCACACAGGCCGCAGGCTATCAAACGGAAAGTCGATCGCAGCCAACACCTGCTGCACGTCGTCGATCAAATCAGCCATTCATCAATTCAAGCTGACCGGGTTCGACTCCAACTCGTCCCGACAGGCTTTTCATGATCTGCGTCGCCAGCGCATGGGCCATAAGCGGCGGCACGGCATTTCCGATCTGCTTGGCGACCGAATATTCCTTGCCGACGAACCGAAACCAATCCGGAAAGGACTGCAAGCGGGCCCCCTCGCGCGCTGTTAGCATACGGCGCCGACCGTCAGCCAGACGGATGCGTTGCATGTCTGATGTAGATGCGCCCAGATTACGACAGGTCAACGTTCGGGCTGGCCGGTCAAGATGCAAATCGCGTGGCCGGACACACTTGCTCTTGCGCTCGTATACCCCAATGTAGCGATCCTGCGCGGGTGTTAGGTATTTCGCATCGTCCGGCGCAGCCAGAGCCAGATCGCCAAGCGCGACACCGGCTGAAACGGGCTTCTCGACCGTTTTGCCAGGCCACTCGAAATGACGTTCGAACGCCACGATCACGACGCGCTCCCGGTTTTGCGGAACGCCAAAATCTGTGGCGCGCAAAAGCCTACAATCGACCCGATATCCGAATCGCTGGAGCTCCTCGACGGCGGCGTCAAGATAGCTTCGATTGCGATAGAGCAGGCCTCGAACATTCTCGATCATCGCCAGCTTTGGACGGTAACGTTCGACCGCATCTAGAAAGGTCGGGAAGCCGTCGCGCGGATCGCGCGGTCCGCGCTGATAACCAATGACGCTAAACGGCTGGCACGGAGGACCGCCAATTATGACGTCTGGCGTTACACCGAAATCGAAGCCGACGCCGATCTCGGCTTGATGGCACGGGCGGCCCAGGTTCGTGGAATAGGTCGCACAGGCATCGGCATCCATCTCGAAGCCGATTGTCTCGAAGCCTGCGGCCTCAAAACCGAGCCCCAAGCCGCCCGCCCCGGCGAACAGGTCCAGCGCAACCGGCTTTCCCGTCCCGGCTGGAATAGCCAGCGTGCGGTTGAGGCTATTCAGCCATTCCAGTGTGTCGCTTGCCGAAAATGGCGCACTTGCTGGCGCCGCTGGTACCGGCTTCGAGATGGTCGTCGACTCGTATGGAAACAGTTCGTCGAAATAGGCCAGCGCACGCGCGGCAACGGGATGGACAGTGGGCGAATCCATGCTCGCTATTGGAACGAAATATGAACTCAGGTCAATCTCGCGAACCGTCTTTCATTCCGGAATAGACGCAATCCGCCACCCCTGGCAGCGCCAGATAATGCAGCCGCCGCACCTCGCGCCGGCCCCGCACCACCGTGTCCAGGATCAGTCCGCACATGAAGCTCATGAACGCCACGATCATCAGGCCGGTGGCGAGGATCGCGGTGGGGAAGCGGGGGACCAGGCCGGTCTGGAAATAAGTGACGATCAGCGGCACCATCAGGATCGCGGCGATCAGCGCAAGGAACAGACCGAAGCCGCCGTAGAACAGCACCGGCCGCTCGATCCGGAACAGGTGCAGGATCGTCTTCATGATCCGCCAGCCGTCGCGATAGGTGCTGAGCTTGGAGACCGATCCCTCGGGCCGCGCCGCATAAGCGGTGACCACCTCGCCGACCGGCATGGCCAGTTCCAGCGCGTGCACGCTGATTTCCGTCTCGGTCTCGAACCCGCGCGAGAGCGCCGGGAAGGACTTGGCGAAGCGGCGGGAGAAGATGCGGTAGCCGGAGAAAATGTCGCTGAACGTCCGCCCGAACAGGAAGGACAAGATGCCGGTGAAGACCTTGTTCCCCAAGACGTGCCCGCGGCGATAGGCTTCCTCGACCTCGTTGCGGCGCGCGCCGACGACCATGTCGAGCTGCTCGTCGACCAATTTGGCGATCAGCGCCGGCGCCGCGGTCGCGTCATAGGTCGCGTCGCCATCGGCCATCACATAGATGTCGGCCTCGACGTCGGCGAACATGCGGCGCACGACATGGCCCTTGCCCTGCATCCGCTCGGTGCGGACGATCGCGCCCGCCTCGGCCGCGACCTCACGGGTGCGATCGCTGGAGTTATTGTCGTAGACGAAGATATCCGCCGTCGGCAGCGCCGCCCGAAACGCCGCCACCGTCTGCCGAATCGCCGCTTCTTCGTTGTAGCAGGGCAGCAGCACGGCGACGCGGGCGGATGAGGCCGGCGCGCGCATCACTTGCTGCTCAAATTTGGGTTCCACGTCAGCCATCCACCCACCCGTTCAGCCTGAGCTTGTCGAAGGCCTGTCCTTCTCTACCCCAGCGAGGGTTAAAAGAAAAAGGACAGTCCTTCGAGATGCTCAGGTAGCGGTTTGTGATCAGGCCTTCTTCGCAGCAGGCTTCTTCGCCGCGGCCTTCTTGGCCGGAGCAGCCTCGGCGGCCGGAGCCTCCTCGGCAGGAGCAGCCTCAACCTTCGCCTTCTTCGCCGGAGCCTTCTTGGCCTCGGCCGGTGCAGCGTCGGCATCGGCCTTCTTCGCCTTGGCCTTCTTCGCAGCCGGCTTCTTGGCGGGCGCATGATCGTGATCGTGGCCGCAATCCGGCCCGTGCACATGCCCTTCCTCGGACTCGATCGACGCTTCCAGCTCCTCGCGCGTCGCCGCGCGGTCGCTCACCTCCGCCTTGCCGAACAGGAAATCGACCACCTTATCCTCATAAAGCGGAGCACGAAGCTGTGCGGCGGCCATCGGTTCTGCACGGATATATTCGATGAACTTCTCGCGATCGTCGGGGCGATATTGCTGCGCCGCCTGCATGATCAGCTGGTTCATTTCCTGCTGGCTGACCTCGACGCCATTCTTCTGGCCGAGGTCCGAAAGCAGCAGGCCGAGCCGCACCCGGCGCTCGGCGATGTTGCGATAATCCTCGCGCTCGGCTTCCATCTCGGCGCGCGCCGCATCCGGGTCGCTCTCGAGCGTCGCTTCATGCTCGAGCTGCTTCCAGATCTGGTCGAACTCGGCCTCGACCATCGACTGCGGCACCGGGAAATCGTGCGCGGCGGCGAGCTGGTCCAGCAATTGCCGCTTCATGTGGGTGCGGGTCAGGCCGTTCAATTCCTGCTCGACCTGGCCCTTCAACAGGCCACGGAGCTGCTCCAGGCTTTCCAGGCCCATCGACTTGGCGAAATCGTCGTCAGCCTTGGCTTCCTTGGGCGTCTGCACCTCGTTGATAGTGACGTCGAAGGTCGCGGCGCGGCCCTTCAGATAATCGACCGGATAATCGTTCGGGAAGGTGACGTTCAGCGTGCGCTGCTCGTTCGCTTTCACGCCGACGAGCTGATCCTCGAAGCCCGGGATCAGGCGCCCGGAGCCG
>JBBSLM010000194.1:0-4680 GCA_038255245.1 Sphingomonadales bacterium | reverse complement strand
TTGTAATTGAGGTGGCAATGGCTGTCGACGAACATGCGCCTGACATAGGCCCGGCGAGGCGTTGACGGAAGGCGCTGGCCCGCGTGACTCGATCGTTGCGGCGCGGTAATATTTGGAACGGACGTCTGCCTGCGGCCTTTGATCGGTTGCTCGTGTTGCGTTTTGAGGAGTGGCTTGATGCGGCGGAAGCAATTTCTTGGCGTGGCGGTTCTCGCCGCGAGTTGCGTCGCCCTCCCCTCGTCCGCCTTTGCGCAGGAGGCGGCCGAGCCGCCGCGTAGTGCGGCGCAGCAGCTGATCCACGATGCCGCGAACGGTCGGCCGTCGCGGCGGCCGGAGAGCATGACGAACGACAATTGGAATCGCGAGGCGTTCGTGCCGACGCGCCTGGCCTCTGAAGAAGCGAATGTCGTAAGCGCCGATGCTGCGGTGGGCGGTGCGAGCGAAGACGCCGCACTCGAAAGCCGGGTGACCGCTTTGCGGCCGGGGCGCTTCCTGTGGATGCCGGAGCGGCAGGCGAATGGCGCGGTGGTGATCGTGGTCAGCCTCGCCGAGCAAATGGCCTATGTCTTTCGCGGCGGCGACCTGATCGGGGCCAGCACGGTGTCGACCGGCATGGCGAGCCATCCGACGCCGACCGGCAGCTTCACCATATTGCAGAAGCATCGCACCCACTTCTCCAGCCTCTATGACAATGCACCGATGCCGAACATGCAGCGGCTGACCTGGGACGGGATCGCGCTGCATGCCGGCGCAAATCCGGGGCATCCTGCCAGCCATGGCTGTATCCGCCTGCCCATGGCGTTCTCGAATCATTTGTTCGCCGCGACGCAGATGGGTGGGCGGGTGCACATTATCGGCGAGTCGCCGCCGTCGGCAGCCGGCGCGCTAGCTTATGTGCAGAGCGTCGCGGGCGAAACCGCCTCGCGCTGAGCTGGCGTCGGCCAAAGCTGCTGCTCGCACGACGAACCTACCTCACCTGACAATCCCACGAGCGATTTCGTCGCGCGGAATCGCTCCCCGGTCGGCCCGACGAACCGCGCGTCTTACCCGTCGCCGCGCGCTCACTCCCCTCCCTGCCCGCTGGCAAACAGGTCCCGCAAGCCGGGATTGAGCCGGCGCCAAGGGAGGCAATTCGGATGACCAAGTCACGGAAATTTCTCGGAGCCAGCGCCATCGCCCTGGTCCTCGCCATCGCCCCGGTCGCGTCCGCGGTCGGCCAGGACAATCAAGGCGCGCAGGTCACGCAGCAGAGCGAGGCGCAGGATGCTTTCTCGGCAGCCGTGGCGCAGGAGGTGCAGGCGGCTACCGATCGCCATCAGGCGGCGGTGCGCGAAGCGCGCGAATTGGAGGAGCGCGCCGAAGCGCTTACCCCGGGCGAATATTTGTGGATGCCGGAGCGGCAGGAGCGCGGCGAAGTCGTGGTCGTGGTCAGCATCGCGGCGCAAAAGGCCTATGTCTATCGCGCCAGCAAGCTGATCGGCGTGACGACGGTTTCCACCGGCATGCGCGGCCACCGCACGCCGACCGGCAGCTTCACGATCCTGCAGAAGAACCGGCGGCACTTCTCCAATCTCTACAACAATGCGCCGATGCCCAACATGCAGCGGCTGACCTGGGGCGGGATTGCGCTCCATGCCGGTGCCCTGCCCGGCTATCCGGCCAGCCACGGCTGCATCCGACTGCCGATGGAATTCTCGCGATTGCTGTTCGGCGCCACGAGCATGGGCGGCAGCGTGCACATCGTCGCGGACACGCCCCCGTCCGCTGCGGATGCGCTGGCCTTCGCCACCGGCGGCGCGGGCGGCATGCAGATGGCGAGCGCGCGCTGACGGCCGGGCGGCCCCGTTGGGGAGACCGGGGTCGCCCCCTTCATGGTGAGCGGCGCGCGCGCCGTCGGCACTTTACTGACGCGACGCAACGGGCGTCGCTTTTGCGTAACAGCGTCGAAAAGATCGGGGCCTGGGCAAGAAAAGTCGTTTCGTCCCGTCGCCATTATGATACAGTTCATCACACGTGGGGAAGAAGCGTCCGGCGGGTGGACGATGCCGGCGCAGGCCGATTGCTCTTCCCGATTAAGTTTATTTCGCAATGCCAATGCTTTGTTGGAGAGTTGGGAAGTAGAGCAGCTCGATCGAGCCTCGATGATGCGGCCTGGGGAGGGGTCCTATTATGTCGAATGCACTGCGTCAGATAGGCCGCTTCTCGCTGATCGCCCTGGTCGTGGGTTTCACGCCGGCTGCATCCGCGATCGGCCGGGCCGGTGCCGCCACCCCGGCTGCCGATCCCGCCGCCTCCCCGACCGCTTCACGCGCGACCTTGCAGGCCGTCGCCGAGACAGCGGATCCAACCGCCATCCAGTCCTTTGTCGATCAAGCGGTGGAAACGCACCGCGTCGCCGCCGAAGACCGGCGTATCGGCAAGCAGATCGAGGCGGATGCATCGAAGCTGACGCCCGGCCGCTATGTCTGGAAGGCGGACCATATCAGCAGCGGCCCGATGTCGATCGTCGTCAGCCTTTCGGCGCAGCGCGCCTATGTATTCCGCGACCGGCGCCTGATTGGCGTCTCGACGGTCTCAACCGGCCGCGCGACGCACCGCACGCCGACCGGCACCTTCCCGATCCTGCAGAAGAACCGGGACCATTATTCCAACCTCTACAACAACGCGCCGATGCCCAATATGCAGCGGCTGACCTGGGACGGGGTGGCGCTCCACGCCGGCGTGATTCCCGGCTATCCGGCGTCGCACGGCTGCATCCGCCTGCCGATGGAATTTTCGCGGCTGCTGTTCGGCGCGACCAAGATGGGCGAGATCATCCATGTGATCGCCGATACGCCGACTTCCGAGATGCGGGCGCTGGAACATGCCGAGGCCGCACAAGTCACCCGGGAGGCCCGCGAGGCCGAGCGTCGACAGGAGCGCGCAGCCCGGCGTTCGCGCGCAAGCTGAGCTTCACGTCCTGCCGCTGGCACCATTGGCTCGTCGGCGATAAGTCCCGGCCATGTCCGTGGCCGCACCGTCCGATCCCGAAGCCGTCGCCCTGATCGTCGCCGCCGGTCGCGGCCAGCGGCTTGGCGGCGAAATGCCCAAACAATATCGGCGGCTGGCCGGAAAAGCCGTGCTGCGGCGGGCGGTGGAGCCGTTCCTGGCGCACCCACGGATCGGTGCGGTGCGCGTGGTGATTGGTCCGGGCCAGGAGGAACTGGCGCACGAAGCGCTGGACGGGCTCGATGTCGGGGCGCTGATTATCGGCGCGGAGGAACGGGCGCTGTCCGTCGTCAACGGGCTTGACGCTCTGCCAGCCGGCGCGAGGAGTGTCCTTATCCACGATGCGGCCCGTCCTTTATGTTCCCCCGCGGTGATCGACCGGCTGCTCGATGCTCTGGCCAGTCATGGCGCGGCGGTGCCGGTGCTGCGCATCGCCGATACGCTGACGCGGCTTGACGACACAATGCTGGGCGAGCGGGTCGACCGGGATCAGGTGGCGCGCGTGCAGACGCCTCAGGCATTCGATCTGTCGGCGTTGCGTGAAGCCATGAGTGCGTGGCGCGGCGAGATGCCGACGGATGAGAGCGCTTATCTCCAAGCCTATGGTCGAGGGATCGCCGCGGTCGAAGGCGATGCGATGCTAGATAAGCTGACGACACCGGCCGACTGGGCGCGGGCCGAGGCGTTGCTCGCGACACGAACCTCGGTGCGGACCGGCATGGGGTTCGACGTTCACGCCTTCGAGCCGGGCGACCATGTCTGGATCGGGGGCGTGCGCATCGCTCACGAGCGGGCGCTGAAGGGCCATAGCGACGCGGACGTGGCGCTGCATGCGCTGACCGACGCCTTGCTCGGCGCAATCGCGGCGGGGGATATTGGCGATCATTTCCCGCCGAGCGACTCACAGTGGAAAGGCGCCCCCTCCCCGCTTTTCCTGGAGCATGCGCGCAAGCTCGTCGAGCAAGCGGGCGGAGCGATCGAGCATGTGGATGTGACGATCATCTGCGAGTCGCCGCGGATCGGGCCGCACCGGGAGGCGATGCGGGCGCGGATCGGGGAGTTGTTGCGGCTCCCCCAGGACCGGGTTAGCGTCAAGGCGACGACGACGGAGCGGCTGGGCTTTACCGGCCGCGGCGAAGGCATTGCCGCACAGGCCGTGGCGACCGTGCGTGTGGAGGACAGGATTTGACGGACTCCACAGATCCTCCCGCCAGCGAGCATCGCGACTTCGTATTGCCGGCCGCATTGGTCGAGCAGGCGCAAAAGGTGGTGGAGGCGAACCGGGAGGCTGGTCGCAAGATCGCGGTCGCGGAAAGCTGTACCGGCGGGCTCGTTGCAGCGGCGCTGACGGAGATCCCTGGAAGCTCGGACGTGTTCGAAGGCGGGTTCGTAACCTATTCGAACGAAACAAAACTATCCTTGCTCGGGGTCAATCGGGACGTGCTGGAGACGTTCGGTGCGGTGTCCGTCGCGACCGCCTGGAACATGGCGCAGATGGCGCTGGCCAAGGCCGAGGCGGATGTCGCGGTGGCGATCACCGGCGTCGCTGGTCCCGGCGGCGGGACCGAGAGAAAGCCCGTCGGAACCGTCGTCTTCGCGCGGGCGCGGCGCGGCGCGGATCCGGACGAGATCGTCGCCGACCGGAGGGACTTCGGCGATCTGGGCCGCGGCGGGGTGCGGCTTCAGGCGGCC
>JBBSLM010000193.1:0-4724 GCA_038255245.1 Sphingomonadales bacterium | reverse complement strand
CGTGGGTTCCAACGCGGCGGCTTCGACCGATGTTATGGCCACGGCGCGCACCAGCCGCGTGACCGACTTCGCGGTCGGCGATGCTGGCGACAAGTTCGAGATGACGGACTTCCTGAGCCGCGGCGTACTCGCCGGTTCCGGGTACGTGGCGGCCAATGGCGCGTTTGCCAGCGGCCATATGCGCCTGGTCCAGTCGGGGACCGACCTGCTGCTGCAAACCGATCGCGATGGCGCCGGTGGGGTCAACAGCTTCGTGACCGTGTTCGCGATCAGCAACGGCTATACCGGCGGGTTCACGGCCTTCAACTTCGACGGCTTCATCGGCAACCTGACCCTTACCGGCATCGGTGCCCTCGACGAGACGATCACCGGTGCCACCGGCAACGACGTACTCAGCGGCGGTGATGGCGACGACGTGCTGATGGGTTTGGCCGGTAACGACACGCTCGACGGCGGGAACGGCAATGACGTGTTGCGCGGCGGGGCAGGCGACGATATTCTCATCGGTGGCGATGGAACCGACTTGGCACAATATAAAGATGCCACTGCCGGGGTCACGGTGAACCTTAGTCTCGTCGGTGCGCAGGACACGGTCGGGGCGGGCGATGACAGCCTGAGCGGGATCGAAAATCTGGCGGGCTCGAACTTCAATGATATCCTGACCGGCGACGCAGGCGCCAACCGGATCAGCGGCGCGGCTGGCGACGACACGCTCCGCGGTGGGCTGGGCATTGACGTTCTGGTCGGCGGCGATGGTGCTGACACGTTCGTCTATGGCGATGTCGCCGAAGCCTCGGACTCCATTCTGGACTTCTTCACCAGCCAGAATGACAAGATCGATCTCACGCTGATCGATGCGAACGGTAATACTGGCGCCAACGACGACTTCGATTTTATTGGCTCGAGTTCCTTCACGAACGTCGCGGGTCAGCTCCGCTCGCAGCTTTCGGGCGACGGTACATATTATGACGTTTACGGCGATGTTGACGGAGACGGCCAGGCGGATTTCCATCTCAGCGTCTACAAGTCCGATGGTGCGTTGCTCGCGTCCGATTTCCTCGGCGTCAACGGGTCTGGTAGCGCGTTCGTGGACGAGTCGTCCTCGTTGCGATCCGACGAAAGAAGCGTCATGATCGTGCAGGGGGAAGCCGAGCTCGGCGAGCTGGACTTCAGCATGCTGTCGCCAGTTTCGGAAGCGCCCCCGGCCGCCATGCTCGGCGAGTCACAGCTGTCCGTTCAAACCGGCGCAGACGCTGCCAGCGTACGTCCCCACTGGGCGTTGTTCGATAGCGACATCGTCGATCTCGTGTCGCTCCCGGACATCGTCTCTGTGTGGAACGACGTGAACATCGGGGCCACTCGCGACTTCAGCATCTAAACTATGCGATTGCAGGGGCCTGCGCCCTTTTCTTCGGAGGCCAACCAACTCCGTGTGTTGCCCTACCTGTCACCGTCGCTTGCGTGGTGCGCGCTCGGCGGAGGGAGATACGCAAGCTCGTAGTCGAACTGACAACGTCGCTCCGGGGCATCGACGGAGAAGCGCATGACGGCGATGCTGAAGGCGGAGTGGAAGGTTACGAAGCATCAGGGTGTCATGGGCAAGATGAGGGGGGCATGACTTCCCTACCGTGGGCGGCCTTTGCGATGGCGATTTTCAGCGCCGCCTCATGCGATGCAACGTATCCCGCGCTGGAGCTGCGGCTTATGCCGACGCTGCTGACAGCCGCCTGAACCTGGGCGGGGGTCGTCCCAAGCCTGGCGGACAGTTCAGCGGCCGCGTGAGCAGTTCCGGGTAATAGGCCCGATTCATGGCTGCTCCTCGTCGATCAGGATGCGCAGCGCGGCGCCGTCCATGTCCTCGAACTGGCCGGACTTCATCGCCCAGAAGAAGGCGGCAAGACCGGTGAGCCCGAGGCCGAGTGCGATCGGGATGAGGATGGCCAGGCCGTTCATCGCGCCGCCCCCCGGAGCCTGAGCGCGTTCAGGACGACGATGATCGACGAACCGGACATTGCCAGCGCGGCGACCAGCGGCGTCACCAGGCCCGCGAGCGCAAGCGGAATGGCCAGCGCATTATAGCCGATCGCCAAAGCGAAATTCTGGCGGACCACGCGGACCGTCCGTCGCGCGACTTTGACCGCGGTCGCGACCGGCGCGAGGCTGTCGCCGAGGAACACCGCGTCGGCGGCGCTCTGTCCCACGTCGCTCGCGGACGCGGGCGCCATCGATGCATATCCGGCCGCCAGCGCCGGGCCGTCGTTGATCCCGTCGCCAACCATCAGCACCTTGTGGCCGGCAGCTCCGAGGCGCGCGATCATATCCAGCTTGTGCTGCGGCGTCATGCTCGAGAAGGCGGTGAGCCCAAGAGTGCGGGCGACCGAACCGACCCCGGCGGCGCTGTCTCCGCTAACGATCGAGGCGGTGATGTGCAGGTCGGCGAGGGCGCGGATCGTATCGCGGGCTGCAGGGCGCAACGCGTCGTCGAAATGGATCAGCGAGGCAGGTTCGTCCGCGACCGTGAACGCCACGGCCATCTGGTCCGTTGCCCGGTCCGGGCGGCCTAGGGAGACGGCGCGACCTTCCCCGCGCGCGAGCAGGCCGAAGCCCGGCTTCTCCACGACGTCGGTGATCGGAGCCGCCGCGACACCGGCAGCCTCCAGCGTCATGCGTAACGCCTTGCTCAAGGGGTGGCTGCTGCGTTGCGAGAGCGCCAGCACGACGGGGCGGTGGGCGGCCGGCAGCCGATCGAGATCGATCGGCTCCGGCCTCCCCAGCGTCAGCGTGCCGGTCTTGTCGAACAGCGCGGTGTCGACCTCGGCGAGACGCTCGAGCGCCGATCCGTCCTTCACCAGCACCCCGCGACGCATAAGTGCGCCCGCCGCGACGATCTGGGCGGCGGGCACGGCAAGGCCGAGCGCACAGGGGCAGGTGATGATCAGTACCGCCGCGGCGATCAGCAAGGCCTGGTGCGAGCCCGCGCCCGCGATCATCCAGCCGGCGAACGAGGCCACGGCCAAGGTGTGGACGGCCGGCGCGTACCAACGCGCGGCCCGATCGGCGATGCGGATGTAGCGGGATTTGCCCTGCGCCGCCTTGTCCATCAGCCGCGCGATGTCGGCGATGGTCGTGTCCGGGCCGGCCGCCGCGATCCGGACGGTGAGGGGTCCGTCGATGTTGAGGGTTCCAGCCTGGACCTCGTCGCCGGGACCGATCGGGCAAGGCGTCGCTTCCCCGGTCAGCAAGGATCGGTCGATGCTGCTTGTGCCGTTTTCGATCACGCCGTCCGCGGCCAGACGCTCGCCCGCGGGGACGATCATGCGCATGTCGCGGCGAAGCTGCTCGGCCTCGATCCACTCCGTCCGGCCATCCGGCTGAAGGACCCGCGCGCCCGGCGCGGTCTGCTTGAGCAAGGCAGCGACGCCGTCGCGCGCGCGGTCGCGCATCACGCTGTCGAGCCAGCGGCCGACAAGCAGGAAGAACAGCAGCATGACCGCGCCGTCGAAATAAGCATGCGGCCCGCTCGTCAGCGCTTCGAACAGGCTGAGCGCCGTGACCAGCAGGACGCCGATCGAGATCGGCACGTCCATGTTGGTGCGGCCGGCCCTGAGCGCCGCCCAGGCCGACCGGAAGAAGGGGCGCCCGGAATAAGCGACCGTCGGGATGGCGATCAGCGCCGACAGCAGATGGAAGATGTCGCGTGTCGCCCCGCCGGCGCCGGACCAGACCGAAACCGACAGCAGCATCACGTTCATCGCTGCGAAGCCCGCGACCGCCGTCGCTTTCGCGAGGCCGCGGCTTTCGTCCTGATCGGTTGAGGCGGTCGCGGAGCGGACCGGTTCGGCCTCGAAGCCGAGACGGGCCATCATCGCCTTGAGGTCGGGAACCGAAAGATCCGGGAGATGGTCGACGCGCACTTGCTTGGTGGTGAAGTTCACGCGCGCCGCAATGATGCCCGCGAGCGGCGCCAGACCGCCCTCCAGCTTCGAGATGCAGCCCGCGCACCGCAAGCCCGGGACGGCGAACAGGTGATGCTCGACCCCATTGGAGCCCTTGAGGTCGGTCATGGCGTCCACCGCATCGTCTCGATGAGGCGCTTTTCCGCGCCTTGGGCCGCGATGGCGATGTGAACCTGCCATCGGCCAGCCGGAAGCGGTGCGTTGCTGCGATACTGACCCGGTGCAACTTCGCCGAGGACGAGCGCGATGTCATCCTCGCCGCCGAGCGGATGGCGCGCGTCCGCGCTGACGGTGGCGCCGGTCAGTGAAGCGCCCCGAACCTTCAACTCGAGTTCGACATGTCGATCGCCGCCGAGCCGCACGGTCTCGCTCCAGCCGAGTCGCTCCTGGGACCGCGCCTGCTCCAGCCATCCGTTGAAGCGCTGCGTCGCGACATAGGAATTGTCGACGACCTTGCCGCCGAACGTGCGCGCGGCCAGCACCGCCATCGTCACGTTCACGGCGATCACCACGCCGAAGAAGGCGAGCATGACCAGCAACATGCGCTGACCGGTGAAAGGGCGGGCATTTCGGTTCATGGGGCGGGACCCTCGAAAACGGCTTCGGTGATGTCTTCTCCACCCTCATCGTCCAGGGCCCGGACGGAGAAGGTGAAGTCGTCCCGTTCCTCTCCACCCGCAGGCGCCGCGACGAATATACGTAGTTTCGCCAGGGCGTCGGGATCCATGGTGGCGGTGACGCGCGTTCCGGCGCCTTCGCGCGCACCGT
>JBBSLM010000192.1:0-4766 GCA_038255245.1 Sphingomonadales bacterium | reverse complement strand
TTCGAAGAGTTTCTCCGCCTCGTGCGCGAGGAAGCGGGCGCGGCCTTGGTGGCGACCCACAATGAGCGGCTGGCGGCGAAGATGGACCGGGTGCTGCGGCTGCACGACGGATTGCTGGAGGGCGCATGACGGGCTTGAGTGCGCTTGCCGTGAAGGCAGCCGACGGCAGTGAGATCGATCTGTCGGCTTTTGCCGGCCAAGTGCTGCTGATCGTCAACACCGCGTCGAAATGCGGGTTCACGCCGCAATATGAGGGGCTGGAGGCGCTCTACCGCAAGTATCAGGATCGCGGCTTCGCGGTGCTCGCTTTCCCCTGCAACCAGTTCGGCGGGCAGGAGCCGGGCGACGCGGCGGAGATCGCCAATTTCTGTAAGCTGAGCTACGACGTGACCTTCCCGGTCTTCGGCAAGGTGGAAGTGAACGGACCCGGCGCCGCGCCCTTGTTTCAGCATTTGAAAAGCGAGGCGAAGGGCCTGCTCGGCAGCGAAGGGATCAAGTGGAACTTCACCAAATTCCTGGTCGATCGGGCCGGCAAGGTCGTCGACCGCTACGCCCCGACGACCAAGCCGGAAGCGCTCGAGCGGGAAATCGAGCGTCTGTTGGGAACCGGCGCGTAGCATGAACGTGCCGCCTTCGGATGCTCCCGAGGGTGGCGTCGCTCGCCCGATCGTGGCGCGCATCGGTTTGGTTCTGCTCAATCTCTTGGGGCCAGGGCTCGGCGTCTTGCGCGTCGGCGGCCTTCGCGCCGCACTCCTGATTCTCGCCGCGCCGTTCCTGTTGTTCTTGGCGGCGATGTTGTTGCTTCGTGTGCTGCTGCCGGATCTGGACTTGGGTGGCTTTCTCGCCGTTGCGCTCGTGCTGCTCAGCGCAACGCTGGCCTATCTGATCGCGGCCGCGTGGCTGACGTGGCGCGGATCGCGCGTGCGTCCCGTGCCGACCCCGCTGCACGCGCGCTGGCCGGTCGTGCTCGGGGTCATGGTGTTGGGCTTTGTCGCCTGGTTCGCGCTGACCGCCGACAGGGATGCCCTGGGATACAGGACATTTTACGTTCCTTCCGTGGCAATGTCGCCGACGCTCATGCCGGACGACAGGTTCGTCGCGCGGATGCGCGCGCCGGAGCCGCTTCTCCGGGGCCAAGTGGTCCTCCATGCGATGGGCGAGAATATCTTCATCAAGCGGGTTGCCGGACTGCCGGGCGACCGCATCGCCGTTCGCGGCGGCAGGATCGTGCTGAACGGCGTGGAGATCGCGCAGACGCCGACTCGGCGACAGGTCGCCATCCCGCAGGGCGGGGGCATGCCCCACGGGGGGATGACGGCACGGGAATTTGAGGAGCAGTTCCCAGACGAAGCCCATCCCCACCGTGTTTATGACTATGGCCCCGAGCTAATGCTCGACGATGTACCAGAGACGGTCGTGCCGCCCGGCCATGTCTATCTGCTCGGCGACAACCGCGACGATTCGCTCGATAGCCGGATGTCGGCCGCGGACGGGGGTATTGGACCGGTGCCGATTGACTCGATCCAAGGCTATGCCTTGTTTCATCTCTGGCAGGGCGGCAGCCAGCCCGCTGGAACGCGGCTCAACGACTGAACTGTGGACAAGTCGGTCTCGCCGCTTTCTTTCGGCGAGCGGAGGACCATAATCCCTTGATGGCCCCCTACGTCCCGCTTCGCATTTTCTCCTGTTACTCGATGCTGGAAGGCGCGATCGATCCGAAGGCGATCGCGGCGCGGGCGAAGGCGTTGGGGTTGCCGGCGGCGGCTCTGGTGGATCGCAACGGGCTTTATGCGGCGATGCCGTTTACGGACGCCTGCTTCAAGGCCGGGGTGCAGCCGATCATCGGCGCCTTGCTCGGCGTGGCGCGGCCGGATCGGGCCGAGCAGATCGACTGGTTGCCGCTGCTCGCGCAGGATCAGATCGGTTACGAGAATCTGTGCGCCCTGGTGTCCTCGGCGCATCTGGACCGGCCGATCGAGCAGGACGCGCACGTGCCGTTTTCGGCGCTCAACGGGCGAACGGAGGGGCTGCTCGCGCTGACCGGCGGGGCCGAGGGCGCGCTGACCCGGTTGCTGGCGGAGGGGCAGAAGCCGGCGGCGGAGGCAATGGCCGATGCGCTGCAGGCGCTGTTTCCGGACCGGCTCTATGTCGAACTGAGCCGTCGCGGCGATCCGGTGGAAGCAGCGGCGGAGGCGGCGTTGGTGGGGCTGGCCGATGCGCGGGGGCTGCCGCTGGTGGCGATCAACCCGGCCTGCTTCGCCGAGGCCGATTTCCACGCCGCGCACGATGCGATGTTGTGCATCGCGCAATCCAGCCAGATCGATCGCGACGACCGGCAGCGTTCATCGCCCGAGGCGTGGATCAAGCCGGCGGACGAGATGCGCCGGCTGTTCGCCGACCTGCCGGACGCGATCGACAATACGTTGGTCGTCGCGCAGCGCTCGGCCTTCGGCGCGCCGGCGCGCAAGCCGATCCTGCCCAGCATCGCCGGCGATATTGCCAGCGAGGTGGAGCAATTGCGCCGTGACGCGCGCGCAGGGCTCGAGGCGCGGCTGGCGGGCCGGGCAGACCTGAACGAGGAGGAACGGCGTGGCTATTTCGAGCGGCTCGACTATGAAGTCGACGTCATCGCCGGGATGGGCTTCCCCGGCTATTTCCTGATCGTCGCCGACTTCATCAAATGGGCGAAGGAGCAAGGGATTCCAGTCGGGCCGGGGCGTGGCTCGGGCGCGGGTTCGGTGGTCGCCTGGTCTCTGACCATCACCGATCTCGACCCGATCAAGCTGGGCCTGCTGTTCGAGCGGTTCCTGAATCCCGAGCGCGTGTCGATGCCGGATTTCGACATCGATTTTTGCGAAACGCGGCGCGGCGAAGTGATCCGCTACGTGCAGGGCCGCTATGGCAGCGACAAGGTCGCGCAGATCATCACCTTCGGAAAACTGAAGGCGCGGGCGGTGCTGAAGGATACCGGCCGCGTGCTGCAAATGCCCTATGGGCAGGTTGACCGGCTGGCGAAGCTGATCCCCAACCACCCGACCGATCCGTGGGATCTGAAGCGGGCGCTGGGCGGCGTTTCGGAGCTGGCGGCCGAATTCAAGAATGACGTGCAGGTGCGCCGCCTGTTCGACCTGGCGATGAAGCTGGAGGGGCTGCCGCGGCACGCCTCGACCCACGCCGCGGGCGTGGTGATCGGCGACCGGCCGTTGCAGGAACTGGTCCCGCTTTATCGCGACCCGCGCTCGGACATGCCGGTCACCCAGTTCGACATGAAATATGTCGAGGCGGCCGGGCTGGTGAAGTTCGATTTCCTGGGGCTGAAGACCCTGTCCGTGCTGCGCCGCGCCAGCGAATTGCTCGAGCGGCGCGGCGTCCATGTCGATCTCGACGCGCTCAGCTGGGACGATCCGGACGTCTATGCCCTGCTCCAGCGCGGCGACACGGTCGGCGTGTTTCAGCTCGAGTCGGACGGCATGCGGCGCACGCTGGCGGCGGTGAAACCGAGCAATTTCGGCGACATCATCGCGCTCGTCTCGCTCTACCGGCCCGGCCCGATGGACAATATTCCCATGTTCGGCGACCGCAAGAATGGCCGCGCCGAGATCGCTTACCCGCATCCTTTGCTCGAGAATGTGCTGGCCGAGACGTACGGAATCTTCGTCTATCAGGAGCAGGTGATGGAGGCGGCCAAGGTACTGGCCGGCTACAGCCTGGGCGAGGCCGATTTGCTCCGCCGCGCGATGGGCAAGAAAATCCAGGCCGAGATGGACGCGCAGCGCGAGCGCTTCGTCACCGGCTGCGCGGCGAACGAGATCGGCAGGGCCAAGGCGAACGAATTGTTCGACTTGATCGACAAATTCGCGGGCTATGGCTTCAACAAGAGCCACGCCGCCGCCTACGCCCTGATCGCCTATCAGACCGCCTGGCTGAAGGCGCATTATCCGATCGAATTTTACGCCGCATCGATGAGCTTCGACATTCACCAGACCGACAAATTGGCGATCTTCATCGATGACCTCCGCCGCGGCGGCTTTGCCTGCCTGCCGCCATCGGCGAATGCGAGCGGCGCGGATTTCGAGGTTGAGCCGCACGATGACGGCTTGGCGGTCCGCTATGCGCTCGGCGCGCTGAAGGGCGTCGGCGAGAAGGCGATGGAGCAGGTCGTCGCCGAGCGCGCGGCGCAGGGCAGTTTCAAGAGCCTGGAGGATCTCGCCGCGCGGATCGACCCGCGACAGATCAACCGCCGCCAGCTCGAGAGCCTGGCGGGCGCGGGTGCGTTCGACGATCTGGCCGAGCGGCCGGCCGCCTTCGCCGCCGCCGAGACGATCCTCGCCGCCGCCAACAGCGCCGCTGATTCGCGGGTCAGTGGGCAAGGCGGCCTGTTCGGCGAGGGCGCGGCGAACGTCGTGCCGATGCGCCCGGCCAGGGCGCCGGACTGGTCGATGGCCGAGCGGATGGCGCAGGAGAAGGAGGCGTTCGGCTTCTATTTTTCCGCGCATCCGGTGGACCGCTATCGCGCGCTTTGCGATGCGCAGGGCGTGCGGACGTTCGCGATGATCGCCTCCGCGCCGCCGCCGGTGGACGGGCAGCGCGTGCGCGCGACGATGGCGGCTTTGGTCGAAGAGGCGCGCTGGCGGACGTCACAAAAGGGGCGCCGTTTCCTGATGGCGCGCATGTCCGACCCGTCCGGGCAATTCGACGCCACGGTGTTCGATGATGATGCGTCGGCACAGGTCGAGGCGGCGGCCAAGGAGGGGCAGTGCGTGCTG
>JBBSLM010000191.1:0-4826 GCA_038255245.1 Sphingomonadales bacterium | reverse complement strand
CGCCCCGATCCCTGGCTGCAAGACACGCGCGAAGGCCAGATCATCCTCCGTCGCGCGCTCGGCGATGGCGGCTACAATCAGAGCGCGATCCGCCACCTCAACATCCAGTTTCGGCGTTTCGCCGACACCAATCGCGACCGTCGCCTGAGCGACCGCGAAATCCGTCTCGCGCTCGCCCGCTGCGCATCGCACGGCTGGCGCTGGTAGGGGTCAGGCGTCGGGATAGGCGATCGCGACGACCTCATATTCCTTCTCGCCGCCGGGCAACGTGACCCGCCGCACATCGCCGATCGCGGCGCCGCGCACGGCCCGCGCAATTGGCGAATAGAAACTGATTCGCCCGGCTTCGGCTTCCGCCTCATCCTCGCCCACCAGGGTGACGACGCGCTCATTATCCTCGTCATCAGCCAGCGTCACCGTCGCGCCGAACCAGACCCGGCTTTTGTCGGGCTGCTTCGCCGGGTCGGTGACCTTGGCGTCCTTCATCCGCCGGGCGAGGAAGTTGATCCGCCGGTCCACCTCGCGCAGCCGCCGCCGGCCGTACTGGTAATCCGCATTCTCCGACCGGTCGCCGTTCGATGCGGCCCAGGCGATCGTCTCCAGCAGCTTCGGCCGCTCGCCGCCATACAGCGCCTCATATTCCTCGCGCAGCGCGCGGAAACCGGCGGGGGTGATGTAATTGGGGCGGTCGCTCATCTCACCAACGTCATTGCGAGGAGCGAAGCGACGAAGCAATCCAGTGCGGCCCCCATGGGTGGATTGCGTCGCTACGCTCGCAATGACGGTGAAAGCCTACCGCGCGTTCGCACCCCCCAGGAAATAGGAAACCCGCCCGCGCGACCGGCTGCCGCCCGGGTTCATCAGATCGTAGACCATCGCATTCTCGATCACCCGCTGGATGTAATTGCGCGTCTCGGCGAAGGGCACATCCTCGATCCAGTCGATCACATCGACGCCGCCGGAGCGCGGATCGCCGTTGCGGGCAATCCACTGCGGCACCCGGCCCGCGCCGGCATTATAGGCGACCGCGACCAGCACCAAATTGTTGTTGAACCGCTCCATCAGCCCGGCAAGGTGCTGCGAGCCCAGGTGGATGTTGTAATCCGCATCCTCCGTCAGCCGCGACAGATTGTAGGGCACGCCAGCCCGCCGTGCCTCCGAAGCCGCCGTCGCCGGCATCAGCTGCATCATCCCGCGCGCGCCGGCGGAACTCACGGCGGTGCGGTCGAACGAGCTTTCCTGCCGCATGATGCCATGCGCTTCGGACCAGACATTGCGGAAGGCCACCGGCACGTTGACGGTGGGAAAGCCGGGCCGCGCATAATAGGTATCCCCGGCGCTGCGCGCCTCGCGCGCCACCCACACGGCCAGATCCGGCCGCCCTACGCCCAAGCCGAACTCCGCCGCCAGCGTGCGCTCGCGGTCATTGTCGAGCGAACTGGCCAGCGCGCGCACGAACTGGGTCTGGTCGCCGCGCCGCCCGGACGCGCCCAGATAGCGGATCGCCTCGGCCATCGAACTGCGGGCAAAGGCGGCGCGCTCGGCCGCGCTCGCGGGCGGCGGGCTGGCCGGCGCCTGCGCGGTCCGGCCGAGCCGCTCAAGCGCGAGCAAACCGTAAAACTGATCCGCGCCCTGCGCCGCCTGCTCGAAGAAACGCCGGGCACGCTCCTGCTGCCCCGCCTGCGTCCAGGCGCGGCCGGCCCAGTAAAAGCCCTTGGCCCGGGTCTGCGCCGAACGCGCAGCGCGGCCATAGCGGTCGAACATTTCCGCCGCCTCCGCGAAGCGGTTCGCCTTGAACGCCGTCCGCCCGGCCAGCCAGGCGAGGTTGGTATATTCGTCGCGCTCGGCATAGCTGCGCTCGCTGACATCCGTGCCCTGGGGGTAGAGGTCGTCGAGCCTGCTAGCGATCTCATAGGCCTGCCGGCTATTGCCTTCATTCACGGCGGCGCGGGCGTGGCGGATCATCAGCTCGAGATATTGCTGGGGATTGGCCGGCGGCCGCTCGAACGTCGGGCGGCTGGCGAGCAATTGCCGCACGCTCCCGGAATCGCTGCGCACGCGCTCGTAGAACAGCCCCGGATCACGCGACGCGCTGCCGCCGAGCCCGGAAGCCGCCGTCTGCCACCCGCCCGGCGACAGCCGCGCCTGATAGAGCGCGCGCCGCGATGGCGACGTCATCGACAGGATCCGCCGCGCCGCACTGGTCTCGTTCGCGGCCAGCAGCACATCCATGCGCCGGTCGTGATCGGCCGGGCCCATGCTCGCGCCGAAATTCGCCTGCAGCCTTTGCTCGAGGCCTTCGGGGAGCGTGCCCTCCCACCAGGCTCGGCGCGCCGCCTCGATCGCCGATGCGCGCTGGCCCGTCGCCTCGAGCGCCAGCGCATAAGCCGCATGACCCTGCGCGGTCAGCGGCGGCACGGCCGAGAAGAATCGCACCACCTGCTGCGGGCTGGACACGCCGATCTGCAGATTGCGTTCGGCCCGCCGCCGCAAATCCAGTTCGTTCGGCCAGCCGCGATGGGCCAGGATGAAGCTCGCCAAAGTATCGAACGAGGCATTGGCATCGCGCCGCAGCGCCTGCCACTGGTCGATGCTCGACGCGATCGCGCCGGAAGGCTGGGCGACGCAGATGCCGGCGGTGAAGGGAAGGGCGAGGCCGGCCGACATGATGCCGCCCGCAATGACGAGCGCGACGCGCGATTTCCTGGACATGCTGGACAGCATGACAAACCCCTCCCTATCAGAACCTGAACAAGACCTCGGTGGTCAGGCCCGCCTTTAGGCGAGGCGATTCCGGCCGGGGAAGGAGGCAACGCATGTTTCGCGGCTCGATACCGGCTCTGGTGACCGCTTTTCGCGGCGAAGCGTTTGACGAGGCCGAACATCGCCGCCACGTCGATTGGCAGATCGGGCAGGGCAGCCACGCTTTGGTCCCCTGCGGCACCACCGGCGAAGCGGTGACGCTGAACCGTGAGGAGCATCTTCGCGTCGTGCAGGTCACCGTCGACGAGGCCGCGGGCCGCGTTCCTGTCATCGCCGGCGTCGGCGGCAACGACACGCGCAATGTGGTCGAGATGATGAAGGCCGTTGCAGATTTGGGGGCCCGCGCCGCGCTGGCCGTCGTGCCCTATTACAATCGCCCCAATCAGGACGGCATCTACGCCCATTTCGCCGCGCTGGCCGAGGCGAGCCCGCTGCCGATCATCGTCTACAACGTGCCTGGCCGAACCGTCACCGACATCGCCGTCGAAACCCTCGCCCGCGTCGCCTCTTTGCCCAGCGTCGTCGGCATCAAGGACGCCACCGGCAACCTCGCCCGAGTCTCCGCGCAACGCCTCGCCTGCAAGGCGGGTTTCGCCCAGCTCTCCGGCAATGACGACATGGCCCTCGGCTTCAACGCGATGGGCGGCGTCGGCTGCATCAGCGTCACCGCCAACGTCGCCCCGCGCCTGTGCGCCGACTTCCAGAATACCTGCCTGTCAGGCGATTGGGAGGAAGCCTTGCGTTTGCAGGACAAGCTCTACCCCCTCCACGCCGCCCTCTTCAGCGACGCCTCGCCCGGCCCCACCAAATACGCGCTGAGCCGATTGCGCGACTATCCCCTCGACCTCCGTCTGCCGATGACGCCGCCCAGCGAAGCTAGCCGCCGCGCCGTGGATGCGGCACTGGCGCACGCGGGGTTAGCCCGGTGATTGGCCTGATCGCGACTTTGTCTGCACTAGCCCAAGCTGGTGCTGCTGAGGGCCTCTGGATTGGAGACCTTCACGCCTGCCGCGACACGATAGCCAGCGCGTCGCTCGAAGAAAGCGAGTTGGGGCCCGCGGTCTTGCTTGTGTTCCGGAAGCAGGCAGGTGTGCGTTTGGCCTGGATGACCCGCGCTCGTGTGGGCAGATCGCTGGATGTCGTGCTCGACGGTCGGCTACTCACTTCGCCGGTGGTCAACGAGCCTATCCTTGGCGGTCAGCTTTGGCTGCAGATGGGTGGCGAGCAGCGTGTTGCGAAGAAAATAGTGAGCGCTGTTGCTCGCCGCTGTGCTGGACGTGACCGCACTTAAAACACCGCTCGCTTTTAACTCCTCGGACTTGTCCCTATCTGCCCCCCATGGCCCGCCCGCGCACTGCAGAATTCGACAAGAAGAAGATCGTCGCCGAGAATCGGCGGGCGCGGTTCGATTATGCGATCGACACCGTCTACGAGGCTGGCATCGCCCTGACCGGCACGGAGGTGAAATCCCTGCGCTCGGGTGAAGGCTCGATCGCGGAAAGCTATGCCGCGGTCGAGGAAGGCGAGGTCTGGCTGGTCAACGCCAACATCCCCGAATTCAGCCACGGCAACCGGCACAATCACGAGCCCAAGCGCCGCCGCAAATTGCTGCTGAAGACGCGCGAGATCAACAAGATGTTCGGCGCCGTCGCGCGCCAGGGCATGACGCTCGTTCCCTTAAGCGTCTATTTCAACGGCAAGGGCCGCGCCAAGGTCGAGCTCGCCCTGGGCAAGGGCCGCAAGGCGCACGACAAGCGCGAATATCAGGCCGAAAAAGACTGGAAGCGCGAGCAGGGCCGGATCATGCGCGAGCGCGGGTAATACCCCTTCGTCATGCCGGACTTGATCCGGCATCCACCTTCTTGCTCCATCTTGGTCGAAGCAAGTGGACCCCGGATCAAGTCCGGGGTGACGACTAATCTCTTGCACCCGCGCGCGGCATCGGCATCAGTCTCACCGTGGCCAGCGCAGCAGCAGACCGGAGCTTGGGGAGCCCAAAAGGCGCGGGCAATGCGCTCACCCTTGCTTTGTTCGCGCTCGCCGCCATCGCCTCCACCGCCTTG
>JBBSLM010000190.1:0-4829 GCA_038255245.1 Sphingomonadales bacterium | reverse complement strand
CGGAGGCGGATCTGGGGCCGGAGGCGCTGGCCGGTTCGGTCGCGATCCTCCTGTCCGCCTGCCTCTATGCCTACAACATCATCCTGATGCGGCGGCAGGCGCAGGTCGCCTCGCCCATCGAAGTCGCCTTTTTCATGAGCGGCATCACCGCGCTCACGCTCGCACTGGCCGCGCCCGTCCTGGCCGAGGTGCCGGCGCTGGAGCATTGGCCGTGGATCCTGCTCGGCGCGGTGCTCGCCTTCGGCTCGCTCGTCCTTCTGGCATGGGCCTATGCGCGCGCCGAGGCGCAGCATCTCGCCCCGGTCGAATATACCAGCTTCATCTGGGCGGCTTTGCTCGGCTGGTTCGTCTTTGCCGAGCCGGTGGGCTGGTTCACGCTCGTCGGCGCGGCTTTGATCGTGATCGCCTGCCTGATCGCCGCCAGCCGCCGCACGCCTGACGTGGTGATGCAGGTGGAATCGGGCGTGCCAGGATGAGCTTCGACCCCGCCCTTTATGCCTGGACGCAGGAGGCACTGGCGCCACTCGGCACTGTCACGATGCGGCGGATGATGGGTGCCGCCACCCTCTACCTAGACGGCATCGTCTTTGCGATCATCGACGCGGAGGAAATCTGGTTCAAGGGCGACGCGCAGAGCGATGCGGCGTGGGACGAAGCGGGCTGCGACCGCTTCACCTTCACCGGCTCCGACGGGGTCACGCACAGCATGAATTATCGCCGCGGCCCGACCGACGTGTATGACGATGCCGAAGCGATGCAGCGATGGGCGGCGCTCGCGGTCGAGGCCGGACGACGCGGCGCGGCGAAGATGCGCCCGCGGCGCCCGGCGAAGAGCTGATCTGCACCGCCCGCAAGCCGCCGCTTGTTTTGGCGCGAACCCGCTGATAATGGCCCGGTCCTTCCGGAAGCGTGCCGCTTTAGCTCAGCCGGTAGAGCACATCATTCGTAATGATGGGGTCAGGTGTTCGAGTCACCTAAGCGGCACCACCCCTTTCAGAGGGAAGCGCGGGCGCAGCCTACGGAATTCATACAGACTTTAGTGCAGCTTTGGGTCCTGTGTGGGGCGATAACTCTGCAGCGCTGCCCGTCTCAGCCCAAGGGCCTTTCCCGCAATGGGCGCCGACGATCTCAGAGGCCAAGCTTCGAGTCAAAGGACTGACACACACCGGCCGCCCAAGTGCGCCTGTTTTCTATGGATCGGCCGGCTGGGAGCCAACTGCCCGGGTTAGCGCTCACGCCGCCCGTCGTTGCCACCCCGTAACAAAGGGTCTAAAGCACATTGGCATCTGGTCAGGGTGTCTCGAACCGTTCTCGACTCCTGATCTTACGACGGTCGTTCCGCCTCAGTGCGGCACCAAACGTCGCCTGCGGGGGACAGAAAATGGCCCGTTACGTACGGCGCCGCGCCGAGTTTGCTATCGGCACTGTCGCACCCTTAGGGTGCGCGGGGGTGCGCGAGGGGAAGCGGCATGGCTGAGCTCGGCGCCGACGTGGAGATGGATTTCTACGCATCCGACGCGCCGCAAGATGGCGACCGCGAGCTAAGTCTCAAGTTCGGTGGCCTACCGGGAGCCCTTCTCGTAGCGGCCTGTGGCGGCGGGAGCGGTTCGACTCCACAGCCGCCGGCTTCGATCCTGCCCCCCACCAGCCCGCCGCCCCCCGCGCCACCGCCCATTGCAGCGACGACGCGCGCGCAGGCCGCGCGATTCCTGACCCAGGCCACGATGGGCTTCACTAGTGCCGACATCGATCGTGTGGTGACAGTGGGCCCTGAAGGCTGGTTGGACGAGCAGTTCGCAATGCCGCGCTCTATCAGCCATTGGGATTGGCTGGTCGGGAACGGCTATGCAATCACCGCCTATCAGAGCAACACCACGGGCTTCGACCCAGTGATGTGGCGGCAGCTCATCGCTAGTCCAGACCAGCTCCGCCAACGCGTCGGAATGGCGCTGCTCGACTTCCTGGTGGTTGGGATAGACGGGGTGAACGTCTCGTGGCGCCAGTTCGCGGTCGCCGCTTATGTAGATCTCCTGCTGGACGGCAGCTTCGGCAATTTTCGGACGTTGCTCACGAACGTCTCGCTGAACCCTGCCATGGGTTATTACCTAACCTTTTTAGGCAACCGCAAAGCCAACCCTCAAACAGGCGCGGTACCGGACGAAAATTATGCCCGCGAACTGATGCAGCTTTTTACCCTTGGTCTCGTTCGGCTGAGCCAGGACGGTAGCGTGCAGATGAGCGGCGGCCGGCCCATCGAGACGTATGTGCAGGACGACATTACCGGCCTAGCCCGGGTTTTCACCGGTTTTACGCTAGATGGCGCGGACAATAGTACGCCTGAACGGCTGCGTAGGCCGATGGCGATCAACGCAAGCCAGCATGAGACCGGCGCGAAGACGTTCCTGGGCGCCACTATCGCCGGTGCGAACGGCCTCGACGATCTTAACCAGGCGCTGAACGTGATTTTCGCCCATCCCAATGTCCCGCCCTTCATCTCCCGTCAGCTCATACAGCGGTTGGTTACCTCCAACCCCCCGCCCGGCTATATTCAGCGCGTTGCGCAGGTGTTCGAGAATAACGGCAGCGGCGTCCGCGGTGATCTTCGCGCGGTGGTTCGCGCCATCCTGCTCGATCCGGAAGCGCGGATGGAACCGATCGCCGGGACACCAAGCTTTGGCAAGCTTCGCGAGCCGATCCGGCGTCTGACCGGGTGGGCGCGGGCGTTCAACGCCAGCTCCCCGTCTAACACTTGGCCGATCGGCGACACCTCCAGCACCGCCAATCGCCTGGGCCAGAGCCCCGGCAGGTCGCCGAGCGTTTTCAACTTCTTTCGTCCAGGTTACACGCCGGCCGGAAGCCCTATCGCCACCCAAGGTTTCGTGGCGCCAGAATTCCAAATTGCCAACGAACCGTCCGTCATCGCTTACGTGAATTACATGAGCGGGCTTGTCAGTGCCGGCTCGGGTGACTTTCGAGCCGATTACAGTCAAATTCTTCCGCTCGCAGGTGACAGCAACGCGCTGATCGAAGAGGTGGACCTGCTGCTCGGTGCCCGCTTATCGGTAGAGACGAAGCTGGCTATCCGCGGTGCGGTCGATGCCATTGCTGCGACTGCGGCGAACGGTCTGCAGAACCGTCTCTATACCGCGGTGCTCCTGACGCTCGCCGCCCCCGAATATCTAGTGCAGAAGTGAGGGATTTGCGATGAGCGTTCAATCCCGTCGCGCGTTCCTGCAGCAAAGCGCGGCTCTCGCCTTTATGGGCGGGGCGGCTCCATTCGCGATGAACCTCGCCGCGATTGGGGAAGCCGCCGCCGCCACCGCCGCGGATTACAAGGCGCTGGTGTGCATCTTCCTGTTCGGCGGCAACGATTATGCCAATACGGTGGTACCTTATGACCAGGCGTCCTGGAACCAATACAATGCGCTGCGGGGAACCATAGCGACGCCGCGGGACATGCTGACGGCGACGCGGCTTGCCCCGACAATATCACTCGCCGGGGGGCTCGAATACGCGCTGGCACCGCAGCTCGCGCCGCTTCTGCCGCTATTCGACGCGCAGCGAATGGCCGTAATTCTCAACGTGGGCACATTGATCCAGCCGACCAGCAAGACGGCCTATCAGAACCGGTCAGTACCACTGCCCCCGAAATTGTTCAGTCACAACGACCAGCAGAGCTATTGGCAGGCATCAAACCCGGAGGGCGCGACGTCCGGCTGGGGCGGTCGCATGGGCGACCTTCTCATGTCCGGCAACGGTTCGTCGGCGCTGACCTGTATCAGTGCCGCCGGCAACGCCGTCTATCTTACCGGCCGCAGTGCCATTCCCTACACCATCACCTCCAACGGCCCAGTGCCGCTGCTCAACAACAGCTCCTCCCTGTTTGGCTCGGCAACAGGCCTGAACACGCTCAGGACGCTGATGACCGCAGTGCGCGGCAACTTGTTTGAGGCGGAGCATGCGCGCATCTCCAAGCGCTCGCTCGACCTTCAAGCGCAGGTGACCACCGCCCTAGCGGCGGCGCCGGCGCTGGCCACGCCCTTCCCCAGCGGCAACAGTTTGGCCGACCAGCTGCGCGTGGTCGCGAGGATGATTGCCGTGAGCCAGCAGCTCGGTGCGCGGCGTCAGGTTTTCTTCGTAAGTCTCGGCGGCTTCGACAATCACGATTCCATCCTGACCACCCACCCGACCCTGCTAAACCGAGTCGGCACCGCGATGCGCGCCTTCCACGACGCGACGGTTGAGCTAGGCGTGACGGATCGGGTCACCTCGTTCACGGCCTCCGATTTTGGCCGCACGCTCACCTCCAACACGAACGGCTCCGACCATGGCTGGGGCTCGCACCATTTTGTGATGGGCGGTGCGGTGGTGGGTCGAGGCCTCTACGGAGCTCCCCCAGTCTTAGCCAATAACGGCCCCGACGATGTCGGCCAAGGGCGGCTCCTGCCTTCTGTCTCCGTGGACCAGTTCGGCGCAACGCTAGCGCGCTGGTTTGGGGTGTCGAACGGCCAGATGGCGACGGTCCTTCCCAACATTGCCAATTACAATCCGTCGGGCTGGGACCTCGGGTTCCTAGGGTAAATCCTGCGAGACTTAGGGCTCCCCGAGTTTGATACCGTGGACAAGGAAGAGGGTGCTCTCAAAGCGGCTAACCACGACAGCCCACCGAAAGCCGCTGGTTGAATCAGCTCACCTTCAACACGCGCGGGTCAAATCAAATCGTAACGGATGCGTAACCGCTTTGGCGCGGCTGGGGCGCAATGATTGGGTCAGGTGTTCGAGTCACCTAAGCGGCACCCCCCTCTCAGAGGGAGGCATCGGGTTTCCTT
>JBBSLM010000189.1:0-4832 GCA_038255245.1 Sphingomonadales bacterium | reverse complement strand
GCGAGGTAATCGTGCTTGTCCTTCATCTCCTTATACTGGAGGAACATGCCATATTCGCTCTCGGGCATGCCGATCGTGTCGAGCAGATGGCTGTAGGCGGCGATGTGCACCGTCTCCATGTTGGAGAAGGAGGCGAGCATCATCTTGATCTCGACCGGCTTGAAGATGCGGCCATATTTTTCGTGGTAGCAATCCTGCACCTCGATATCCGCCTGGGTGAAGAAGCGGAAAATCTGGGTGAGCAGATTGCGCTCGTGATCGGTCAGCTTCTGCGCCCAATCGCGGCAATCCTCACCGAGCGGCACCTCCTCCGGCATCCAGTGGATCTGCTGCTGGCGCTTCCAGAAATCGAACGCCCACGGATATTCGAACGGCTTATACTGCTTGCGGGTTTCGAGGAGAGGCATGGGACTTGTCCTTGGTCGTAAGACTGAAAATGGGCGGTGCGGGGGCGATTAGAAGAGCGCGGACCAGATTCTGAGGCCGCTGTTGAGAGTGATGACGATACCCATGGCGATCAGGGCCCAACCGATGGTGCGGGGATCCGCGCGCATCTTGCGGCTGTCATAGCCGCCGCCCGGTTCATAATCCCCCGGCTGCTCGGCGGCATCGCGAGCCGCCTCGATCTTGTCGGCGCGAATCAGCAGCACGATGCCCCACAGGATCATGCCGAGCGCAAGGACTGGATAGAAATAGTCGCCGACGCCGTACTGGTTCATGGCACGAGCTCCCTCATGTCGTGAACAGCCGGTAGAAGCCGAAGCCGAGCAGGATCAGGCCGGCGACGAAGGAGATGCTGGCGACGGGGACGAGGATGCGGGCGCTCTCGGGCGCCTTCTTCGCGCGGGTGAACAGCAGGGACGCCACCAGGAAGAAGCCGGCGGCGGGCAGGACGTAGATCGCGGTGCTCATGGCCTTTCCTTTGCGTGTGGCGCGGGCGGGAACATCACATCAACTCGAAATAGCGGGCCCAATTGACCAGGGCGGCGAGGGCGAGGAGCAGGGTGAGCGCCCACCAATAGCGCGCCTTGCGGCTGAAGGTGGAGGCGATGGCGGCGAGCGTGAAGACGATCGCGATGATCAGCGTCCTCATGTTCCGGTTCCCGTCAGCATGTGGAGCGTGCCGGCGACGACGAACGCCACCCCGGCGACGCCGAACAAGATGCCGGCCAGGCGCGCCTGCCGCTCGACCTTGCCATCCGTCGCCTTCTTGGCCTGCGCGAAGAAGATCGCGGTCAGGCTCATGAAGACGACGCCCAAGGCGAGGAAGGTGATGTTCATTGGGGGCGCTCCGCAAGCGCGGCGGCGATCGACTGGATCACGCCGTCGATATTGCCGAGCAGTTCGTGGTTCCAGAAGCGCAGGACGCGATAGCCTTGCGTCCCGAGGAAGCGAGTCCGTGCCTCATCGTAAGCTTGGGAAGCTTCTGCTCCGTGCTGGCCGCCATCGGCTTCGATGACGAGCCTGGAGCCGTGCGAGCAGAAATCGGCGGTGTAGGGGCCGAACGGAACCTGATGGCGCCAGTGCAGGCCAGGGAAGGTCTCGCGAAGGGCGCGCCAGAGAGTGATTTCCGCGTCGGTCATGTCGCGGCGCAGCCGGCGCGCCCGCGCAATGGCGTCGGCTGGAAGATTCAGCCGCTTTAAGCCCCTCCCCCTTGTGGGGAGGGGTTGGGGTGGGGGCCCAGCCGCGTCCGCGGCTGAGAGATTCTTGTCACCCATCGACATGGAAAGAGTCTCTTGGCCGGCAGACGCCGGCCGCCCCCCACCAACCTCCCCCACAAGGGGGGAGGCTTTCGAGGGAGGAGCGCCCCTCACTGACACGCCAGGCATTCGTCATAGTCCGTGGTCGCGGCCAGCTCGATTTCGCGCAGGTCGATCGTGTTGTCGGCCTCCACGCCGCCCGCGAAGCCGGCGCGTTGGACCGACTTGGAGCGCAGATAATAGAGGCTCTTGATGCCCAGCTCCCAGGCGCGGAAGTGGAGCATCAGCAGGTCCCATTTGTCGACGTCGGCCGGGATGAACAGGTTCAGCGACTGGGCCTGGTCGATATAGGGCGTGCGATCGGCGGCGAGCTCGATCAGCCAGCGCTGGTCGATCTCGAAGCTGGTCTTGAACGTGGCCTTTTCCTCGACCGTGAGGAAATCGAGATGCTGGACCGAGCCGCCGCGTTCGAGGATCGTGTTCCAGACATTGTCGCTGTTCTTGCTCTTCGCGATCAGCAGCTTTTCCAGATACGGATTCTTGATCGACCAGGAGCCGCTGAGCGTCTTGTGGGTGTAGATGTTGGCGGGGATCGGCTCGATGCAGGCGCTGGTGCCGCCGGCGATGATGGAGATGCTCGCGGTCGGCGCGACCGCCATCTTGCAGCTGAACCGCTCCATCACGCCCATGTCGGCCGCGTCCGGGCACGGCCCGCGCTCCTGCGCGAGCATCATCGACGCTTCGTTCACCTGCGCGCTGATGTGCTTGAACATCTTCAAATTCCAGCTCTTCGCCATCGCTCCCTCAAAAGGAAGCCCGCGGGCCTGGAGGAAGGAGTGGAAGCCCATCACGCCGAGGCCGACGCTGCGCTCGCGCTCGGCGCTATACTTTGCACGCGCCATCTCGTCGGGCGCGCGGGCGATATAGTCGCTCAGCACATTGTCGAGGAAGCGCATCACATCCTCGATGAAGCCCTTCTCGTCCTTCCACTCGTCCCAGGTCTCGAGGTTGAGCGAGGACAGGCAGCAGACCGCGGTGCGATCATTGCCGAGATGGTCCTTGCCGGTCGGCAGCGTGATTTCGCTGCACAGGTTCGAGGTGGAGACCTTCAGGCCCAGATCGCGGTGATGCTTGGGCATCGACCGGTTCACCTGATCGGCGAAGATGATGTAGGGTTCGCCGGTCGCGAGGCGGGTCTCGACCAGTTTCTGGAACAGGGCGCGGGCATCGACCTTGCCGCGCTCGCTATGATCCTTGGGCGAGCGCAAAATCCATTCGGACCCGTCGCGCACCGCCTCCATGAACGCGTCGGTGACCAGCACGCCGTGGTGCAGGTTCAGCGCCTTGCGGTTGAAGTCGCCGCTGGGTTTGCGGATTTCCAGGAACTCCTCGATCTCCGGATGGGAGATGTCGAGATAGACGGCGGCGGAGCCACGGCGGAGCGAGCCCTGACTGATCGCGAGCGTGAGCGAATCCATGACGCGGACGAACGGAATGATGCCGCTGGTCTTGCCATTGAGGCCGACCGGTTCGCCAATGCCGCGGACATTGCCCCAATAGGTACCGATGCCGCCACCCCGCGAGGCGAGCCAGACATTCTCGTTCCAGATTTCGGTGATCGCCTGCAAAGAATCGTCGACGCTGTTCAGATAGCAGCTGATCGGCAGGCCGCGGCCGGTGCCGCCGTTGGACAGCACGGGCGTGGCCGGCATGAACCACAGACGGCTGATATAATCATAGAGCCGCTGCGCGTGGGCGGCGTCATCGGCATAGGCGCTGGCAACGCGGACGAAGAGGTCCTGATAGGATTCGCCGGGCAGCAGATAGCGGTCCTGCAGCGTGTCCTTGCCGAAATCGGTCAACAGGGCGTCGCGGCTGTGATCGACCTCGACCGGATAGATGAGCGGCGCGACCGTTTTCGAATCACTTTCGGGCGCGGCTTCAGCCGCCGCCTGCGCCTTCTTCAGAGCGCTCTTCGTCTCTTCGATCGCTGTCGTCATTGCTTCGGCCGATCCCGACTCGCTGCTGCCTGAAAGGTCCATCACCTTAGTCCCCGTTCCATATTCGTTCTAGCCGATTCGGCCGACCTTAGGCGAACGTTCGGGGGTCGGCGCGGCTTTCCTCGCATCCGTCCCCGTTATCCACATGGGCAGGATGCGCGCTCACACGCTTAACACTATGTATTGCGGCCCCCGTGCCGTTCAACCACACCATCTTGTGCTAGAAGGCTCGGTTCGCGCAAGTCCGTTAATGCCACGTTTAGACTCGGCTCGTCGCTTTTTTGGGGATGTTACGGAGCCATAAGAGAGCATTGAGACTTTGCGTGCTCCGGCGTAGGCCGGAGCCTTGTTCAGCGCCTTTGCGACGCTGGGCTCCGGCCTTCGCCGGAGCGCTGGAGTGGATATGACCGACACCCCCAAGATCGAACTGAATGCCGGCGAGGATAGCGGCGCCGCGCCGCCGGCGGGCGACTTGCCGGAGCCTTCGGCGCGCGCCAGCCTGGAGCAGTGGGAGGCGCTGGCCGCCAAGGAGGTTAAAGGGCGCGATCTCACCTGGGACACGCCCGAGGGGATCGCGGTCAAGCCGCTCTACACCGACGCGGATCTGGACGGCTGGGACCCCGGCCTGCCCGGCCTCGCGCCGTTCACGCGGGGCGTGCGGGCCAGCATGTATGCGGGCCGGCCGTGGACCATCCGGCAATATGCGGGCTTCTCGACGGCCGAGGAGAGCAACGCCTTCTACCGCCGCAACCTGGCCGCCGGACAGAAGGGGCTGAGCGTCGCCTTCGACCTGGCCACCCATCGCGGCTATGACAGCGACCATCCCCGCGTGGTCGGCGACGTCGGCAAGGCCGGGGTGGCGATCGACACGCTCGAGGATATGAAGATCCTGTTCGACGGCATCCCGCTCGACAAGATGTCGGTGTCGATGACGATGAACGGCGCGGTGATCCCCATCCTGGCTTTCTTCATCGTCGCGGCGGAGGAAAAAGGAGTCGCGCAGGAGGCGCTGGACGGGACCATCCAGAACGACATTCTGAAGGAGTTCATGGTCCGCAACACCTATATCTACCCGCCCGAGCCGAGCATGCGGATCGTCTCGGACATCTTCGCCTACACCAGCGCGCACATG
>JBBSLM010000188.1:0-4836 GCA_038255245.1 Sphingomonadales bacterium | reverse complement strand
GGTCGTGATCATCTTGCCCTCGGCCATGATCACCGCGCGCTTGATGCGATTTTCCAGCTCACGGACATTGCCGGGCCAGGGCCAGGCGTTCACCGCCGCGAGCGCGCCGGGGCTGAAGCCCTTGACCTGCGGGTTCATCTCGCGCGCGAACCGGCTGAGGAAATGCTTGGCGAGCAAAACCGCATCGCCATGCCGCTCGGCCAGCGCGGGGATTTTCACCACCACTTCGGCGAGGCGATAGAAAAGATCCTCGCGGAAGGTGCCAGCGTGGATCATCTCCTCCAGATTCTGGTGGGTGGCGCTGCAGATGCGGGTGTCCACCGCGATCGCCTTGCGCCCGCCGATCCGCTCGATCACGCGCTCCTGAATGAAGCGCAGCAATTTCACCTGCAGCGGCAGCGGCACGTCGCCAATTTCGTCCAGGAAGAGCGTCCCGCCCGCGGCCAGCTCGATCTTGCCCTCGACCGTGCGGATCGCGCCGGTGAACGCGCCCTTTTCGTAACCGAACAATTCGGCCTCGAGCAGATTCTCCGGAATTGCGGCGCAATTGATCGCCACGAACGGCCCGCTGCGGCGGTTGCTCGCCTGATGCAGCCCGCGCGCGATCAATTCCTTGCCGGTGCCGGAGGCGCCGAGCAGCACGACCGAGACATTGGTGTTCGCCACCCGCTCGATCGTGCGCGCGACCTTCGCCATTTCCGGCGCGCCGGTCACCATGTCGCCCAGCATCGTGCCGGCATCGCCGACCTCGCCTTCCAGGCGTCGATTCTCCTCTTCCAGCTCGTGCAGCTGGAAGGCGCGGCGCACAATGAGCCCGAGCTGATCGATATCGACCGGCTTCTGGTAATAATCATAGGCACCGGACGCGACCGCGCGCAGCGCGCTTTCGTGCGCGCCGTGGCCGGTGGCGACGATCACCTTGGTCTGCGGCTTCAGCGCCAGAATGGAATCGAGCGTCGCGAAGCCCTCGGTCACGCCATCGGGATCCGGCGGCAGGCCCAGATCGAGCGTCACCACCGCCGGCTCCGCGGCGCGGATCAGATCGACCGCGGCATTGCGGTCGCTGGCGACCAGCACCTCATAATCGTCATAGGCCCATTTGAGCTGCCGCTGCAGGCCCTCATCGTCCTCGACGATCAGCAGGCGTGGCTTGAAGGGGGCGTTCATGCACTGATCCGATCAGGCTTGGAGAGGGAAACCGGCTCGGCCGCGGCGAGCCGGAGGGTGAACGTGGTGCCGGCGCCGGGCCGGCTCACGACGTCGATCCGCCCGCCCATCGCTTCGATGAGCGTGCGCGCCTCATGCGCGCCGATGCCGAAGCCGCCTTGCCGCGTGGAGGCGAAGGGCTGGAACAATTGCCCGGCGATGAAGTCCGCGCTCATGCCGTGGGCGCGATCGGCAATGTGTACGCAGATGTCGCGGCCGCTCGCCTCGAACGCGACCGTCACCGGCACGTCCGCGGCGCTGGCGTCGATCGCGTTTTGCAGCAGATGGGCGAAGGCCTGCTCGAACCCGGCCGGATCGGCCTTCGCGGTCAGGCGCGCGTCGCCGCTCAGCTCGATCTTGTGGCTGCGGCGTTTCGCCTCGACCTGCCGGGCGAGCAAAGGCTGCAGCGCCACCGGCCGCGGATCGACCGCGCCGATCCCGCGCGCGCCGGGGGCGAGGCGAGCGAGCAGGTCGTTCATCTTTTTCACCGAGCTTTGCAGGGTCGCGACCATGTCGGCGCGGAATTCCGGATTGTCCGCGTGCCGTTCGGCATTGCGCGCGACCAGGCTCAGCTGGCTCACCAGATTCTTAATGTCGTGCAGGATGAAGGCGAAGCGGCGGTTGAACTCGTCGAAGCGCCGCGCTTCGGCCAGCGCGGACAGGCTCCGCGCCTCGGCGATATAGCTGGCGGCCTGCCGTCCGGCGGCGCGGAACAGGTCGAAATCCTCCCAGTCCAGCGCGCGCCGCAGCGGCGGGTGGGCGATGATGACCAGGCCCTGCAGGCGGCCGTCATGGAGCAGCGGGATGCCGGCCCAGGCATTGGCGAGGCCCGCAAGCATGGGGGGCAACGGCGCGGTCCGGCCGCCGGCAACCGCCGGACCGGCGAAATCCACGATGTCGCCGCGCGCTTCCAGCAGGGCGATCAAGGCGGGGCAGGGCTCGCTTTTCTCCGGCGCATCGGGCCAGTTCCACTCGCCCGCCGCCACCAGCGCATCGCCCCCGTCGCGCACCAGCAGCAGCCCGGCCGGCGCGCCGCCAAGCTCGGCGATCGCCTTGGCGACGCGCTGCTCGATCGGCGTCTCGCCGCCGCCGATCGTGGCGGTGAAGCGCAGCCATTCCTGGCGATAATCATAGCGGTGCTGGAACAGATGCTTCTGCACCATCACGCTGACCCAGCGCCGGGCCTTGGCCGAAGGCAGCAGCACCAGGGCCGCGGCGCTCATCGCCACCAGCAAGGCGATCTGCGCGATATCGACCCAATTGCCGCCGGCAATTTCCACCGCGCGGCTCGCCGACATCATCACCACCAGATAGGCGAGGATGGCCAGTGCGGAGAGCGACTGAAAGGTCGCGGCGCGCGAGATCTGCACCTTGCCGGGCGCGTTGCGCCGCATCGCCAGCGCGAACGGCACGACCAGCAAGGCGAGCGCCGCGCCGCGCAGCGCGTAGAGCGTCTCCGGCACGTCGCGCGACAAGCTCGCGGCGGTGTAGAGGTGCAGATCGTAAGCCCACATTCCCGCCAGCGCCGCCATCGGCAGCAGCAGGGACGGGCGCGATTCAGGCGCGGCCTGGCCATAGAGATTGTGGACCAGCACCAAGGCCCCGGCCGCCACGGCGATGCCGATCAGCTGGCTGGTCGACATAAGCGCGACCAGTACGGCCGGTTCGTCCGAGAAGCGTGGCAGCAGGCCGGCGATCACGATCTGCAGCGCCACCACCGCCGCGACCACCCCGTACACCGCCTTGACCGGCCCCTGCCGAGCGCCCCGCTCCCCACGGCCCATCAGCCCGTACATGAAGGCGAGGAAGGCAAGGTTGCGGCCGCAATCGGCGAGCAAAGTGAGAAAGTGGAACGGGTTCAGCAAAGCGGCGAAGATCGACCAGACCGACATGACCGCGAAGGCGGTCACGAGCGGGCGATTGAGCGGCTCCGCGCTCCAGCTGCGCAACTGCCAAAGCGCCAGCGCGCCATAGAGGCACGCGGCGAGCAAGTGACTCCACAAGGCGATGATCTCGATCACCGCGCGATTTCCACGTTCCTGAAACCGTTCGGGCTGAGCCTGTCGAAGCCCACTCCTTCTCTCACGCCGGAGTGGGCAGAAGGACAGGCCTTCGACAAGCTCAGGCTGAACGGCGTGGGGGAGAGCGAGACGCCCATCAGCGCGCCCCCGCCTGCTCCGGCCACAGCACCACCCGCAGCGTCTGCATGAGGATCAGCAGATCTAGGAAAGGCGTGTAATTCTTCGCGTAGTAGAGGTCGTATTCCAATTTCTCGCGCGCATCCTCGACGCTCGCGCCATAGGGATAATTGATCTGCGCCCAGCCGGTGATGCCGGGCTTCACCACATGGCGCTCGGCATAATAAGGCAGGCGGGCCTCCAGATCGGCGACGAATTGCGGCCGCTCCGGGCGGGGCCCGACGAAGCTCATCTCGCCCTTCAGCACGCTCCACGCCTGGGGCAATTCGTCGATCCGGCTCTTGCGCAGGAAATTGCCGACGCGGGTGACGCGCGGATCGTCCTTCTTGGCCCAGACCGCCTTGCCGCCCACTTCGGCATCGGTCCGCATCGAGCGGATCTTAATGCAGTCGAAGGTCTCTCCATAGAGGCCTACGCGCTTCTGACGATAGAAAGCCGGGCCCTTGGTCTCCAGCTTCACCGCGAGCGCGGCCAGCGCCACAACGGGCGCGGTGACGACCAGCAGGATCAGGCTGAAGACAACGTCGAACAGCCGCTTGGATACGGCCGATACGCGCCGCGAGCTGGAGAAGCCGTCGGAGAAGATCAGCCAGGAGGGGTTGAGACTCCGCAGGTCCAGTCGCCCGGTCTCGCGTTCGATGAAGCTGGCGAATTCATGCACGCGCACGCCGGTGGTCTTGGCGCGCAGCAGATCGTCCAGCGGCAGCGCATTGCGGCGCTCCTCGAGGGCCAGCACGACTTCCGACGCGCCCAATGCGACCAGATGCGCGGGCAGGTTTGGAATGTGGGCGCGGTTGACCGGGTTCGGCGCTTCGTCCGGGCCGTCATTCATACCGACATAGCCGACGATGATGAAGTTCGAGGAGTCGCGTTCCGCCAGCCGCCCGACCCGGGCCGCGCGCGCGCCGGCACCCAGGATCAGCACGCGGCGCTTCAAACTTTCGCCGTTCAGCGTTCGGCGCAATATCGTCCGCGCCAGGATCATGCCGGCCAGGGCGAACAGGCAGGAATAAAGCAGGCTGGAGCGCCAGAAGGCCACTGGGGGCACGATGAAATAGAGCAGCGACAAGGCAATGACGCCCAGCGCCATCGCCACCACCAGCCGCGCCGCGGCGAAGCGGACCGACAGCAGGGCTTCGGGGCTGTAGACGCCGACCGAGACCATCGCGATCTGCAGCGTGGCGGCGAAGACCAGCAATTCCGGCAGCCGTTCGCTGAACGGCTCCAGCCCCGCCTCGATCTGCCACAGCCGCAGCGCCCAGCCGAGCTCCGCCCCGCCAATCAGCATGATCAGGTCGATCGCCCCGACCAGCAGCACGGCATAGGGAATATAATGTTTGAACAAACGGATCATGCCCGCGCCCGTCCGCCTCTCATATCTGTCAATTCTGCCGACACGTGAGCACCTGTCGCTGAAATTGACAAAGATTTC
>JBBSLM010000187.1:0-4852 GCA_038255245.1 Sphingomonadales bacterium | reverse complement strand
CTCGACCTCGCCGCCTGCGTCACCCGCCACTCGCGCCTCGCCTGCCAGATCGAGCTGAATGAGGCGCTGGACGGGCTGACCTTGCGGATTCCCGGCGGGGCGCACGACATGCGAGGGCGATAATCTGGCCCAGCACGAGCAAATGACCGAAAAATTGACAATCCTTGCCAATCTTTGCTAGATATGGCGCATGGCAACCATGAACATTTCGCTTCCGGAGCAAATGAAGGCCTTCGTCGAATCCCAGGTCGCGACCGGGCAATATGCGAACTCCAGCGATTATGTCCGTGATCTGATTCGGCAGCGGCAAATCGCAGTGGATCGGCTGCAAACCTTGCTTGACGAAGGTGAAGCAAGCGGGATCAGTCCGCGCAGCTTCGAGGAGATCCTGGCCGCGATCAAGGAGCGGCACGCATCGGCGGTCGGATAAAATGGAGTGAGCGCGCCGAAGCCGATCTCGAAGAGATCTGGCATTTCACGCGGCGTCGATGGGACGAAGCGCAGGCTGACGCCTATCTTGCTCGTTTGTACGGCGCCGTTGGGGATGCCGGCCTGAGAAAGTCTCGCGCTCGTCTGCTTGATGCCATCTCGCCGGAGACGTTCCGCATGCGTGAAACAAGGCATTACCTTTATTTCCGGATCATCGAAGACACGATCGTAATCGTCCGCGTTCTCCACGATTCCATGGACGAAACGCTTCACCTCCCTTGATCTTGCATCCCCCCGCGCACTGAACCATATGCGCCGCGGGAGTCGGGCGGACGGCGTCGTCGCCAACCTGGTCAGGTCCGGAAGGAAGCAGCCACAACGATTTCGCGCCGGGTCGTTCCGGCTCCCACCGCGCCGCGCGCACAGCGATAGCGAAGCTATCGCCGAGACGCGCCAGCGCGGACGGCCTGCGGCTTCAGCCGACAGGACCGACGGCGCGGCTTAGCCGCGACGCTCACCGGCTACCTTCGCTTCACCGGCCACCACACCCAGGCCTGCGCCGCCAGCCCGGCAATCAGCAGCACACTATATTCCATCCCGTTGCGCCCGAGCCCGACCACGAACCACCCGGCCGGCCAATGGACCAAAGCGATCCCCACCGCGTAAATCCCGCAATAGACCAAAGCCAGCGCGCTCACCCACCGCCCGAGCGCCAGCAACGGCGTCCCCAATATCTCGAAGGCGGTGATCCCCACCGCGATCCAAAATCCCAACGGAAAGCCAAGCGAATCGAGCCATTCGCCGAACGGCGCCACGCCTCCGGCCAGCCACCGCGCCCAGCCATGCGCCGCGATCAGCCCTGCCAGCACGAGGCGAAGGACGAACAAAGCCTGCGTGGCGCGCCTGCCTCGATCGGGCATTGGCATCTCCCCTTTTCCCGCCAGCATAGAAGAGTCCGGCCAATTACGGCTTCCCTTTCGGCCAAGGCGACCAAGGTTTCGACAAGCCTCTCGCGCCCGCTTTGCGCTGGCGCCCGCACCGGCCCGGCCTTAGGTTCGTTCCCGATGTCTTCCGAATCCCCCGACGACGGTTTCGCGCTCGGCCTGGACGAGCCACCCCGGCCCGCGCCGCCGCAGCCCGCGCAGCCGCCCGCCGATGCCTCCGCCCAGCCCTATCGCGTCCTCGCCCGCAAATACCGCCCGCGCACCTTCGCCGAGTTGATCGGGCAGGAGGCGATGGTCCGCACGCTCGGCAATGCGATCAAGCGCGACCGCATCGCCCACGCTTTCCTGCTCACCGGCGTGCGCGGCGTCGGCAAGACCTCGACCGCCCGCCTGATCGCCAAGGCGCTGAACTGCATCGGCCCCGATGGCACTGGCGGCCCGACGATCGACCCCTGCAATCTCTGCGAGCCGTGCCGGGCGATCTCCGAAGGCCGCCACATCGACGTGATCGAGATGGACGCCGCCTCCAACACCGGCGTCGACGACGTGCGCGAGATTATCGAAGCGGTGCGCTATTCGGCCGTCTCGGCGCGCTACAAAGTCTATATCGTGGACGAGGTCCACATGCTGTCCAAGAACGCCTTCAACGCGCTGTTGAAGACGCTCGAAGAGCCGCCGCCGCACGTCAAATTCCTGTTCGCCACCACCGAGGTGAACAAGGTGCCGGTGACCGTCCTCTCCCGCTGCCAGCGCTTCGATCTGCGCCGCATCCCGGCCGAGCGGCTGGCGGCGCATTTCGCCCATGTCGCGGCGCAAGAGCAGGTCGCGGTCGAGGAGGAGGCGCTGGCGCTGATCTCCCGCGCTTCCGAAGGCTCCGCCCGCGACGGCCTGTCGATCCTCGACCAGGCGATCGCGCACGGCTCCGGTACCGTGACCGCCGATCAGGTGCGCGAGATGCTCGGCCTGTCGGATCGTGGCGCGGTGCGCGGCCTGCTCGGGCTCTTGCTGGCGGGCGACGCCCAGGGTGCGCTTGCGGCCTTGCGCGACCAATATGATCTGGGCGTCGAGCCGGCGGCTTTGATCCGCTCGCTGCTGGAGGCGGTGCACGGCATCACCCGCGCCAAGGTCGGCGGACCCCGCGATCCGGCCCAGTCGGACGAGGAGCGCGAGGCTTATGGCGACTGGGCCGATCGCCTGTCCTATCCCATCCTCCACCGCCTGTGGCAGCTGCTGCTGAAGGGCCTGGACGATGTCGCTCGCGCGCCTTCGCCGGTCGAGGCGGCGGAGATGGCGCTGCTGCGGCTGATCCACGCCTCCACCCTGCCGGACCCGGGCGAACTGGCCGCGAAGCTGGCCGGCGGCGCCCCGGTCGCGATCGCCAGCGCTGCGCCCGCCGCCGCGCCGGCGCCGCCGTCCGGTGAGGTCGCCAGCTTTCCCGCGCTGATCGACCGGATCGAAAGCGCCGGCAAGATGATCGTCGCCCAGCGGCTGCGCGACCATGCCAGCCTGGTCCGCTTCGCGCCGCCCGAGCTGGTCCTGCACATGCCGGCCGCGAACGATTCCTTCCTGCGCGAATTGAAGGATGCGCTGAAGCAGGCGGGCCTCGCCAGCATCACGCCGGAATTCGCCGACGCGCCCGGCGAGCCGACGCTTCACCAGCAGCAGATCGAAGCCGAACAGCGCGAAAAACAGGACGTGCTGGCCTCGCCAATGGTGAAGGCGGCGTTCGAGGCCTTTCCCGACGCCGAGCTGGCTGGCTATACGACCGGCGACCGCATTCAGTAGGAACGACCCATGCAGAATATCGAAGACATCATGAAGATGGCGCAGGAAGCGCAGACCAAGCTGATGGAGGAGCAGGCCAAGCTTGAGAAGGTCGAGGTCGAAGGCACCTCCGGCGGCGGCATGGTCAAGGTCCGCGCCACCGCCAAGGGCCGGGTGATCGCCGTCAGCATCGACGACAGCCTGCTGGCCGACAAGCAGATGCTCGAGGATCTCGTCGCCGCCGCCTTCAACGACGCGCGGGTCAAGGCCGAGGCCGAGGTCGCCGGCTCGATGAGCCAGGCGATGGGCGGCATGCAAATGCCCCCCGGCTTCAAAATGCCGTTCTAAAGGGCAGGCGACCCAACCTATTTCGTCATCCCGGACTTGATCCGGGATCCACCTGCCTTTCCCGCGGACGGAAGCAGGTGGATGCCGGATCAGGTCCGGCATGACAGGAAAGGGGATACCGACCTCGTCCCGATCCGGGATTCTCAATGTCGGCGCGGCAGGGCGGTTTTAGGAAGGCAGAAGAACCACCCCCAACCCCTCCAGCAAGGGCTGGAGGGGAGCCAGATTGTGACTCCCCTCCACGCCTTCGTGGAGGGGCCGGGGGTGGCCCTTCCTGCTCTTTTCTTCCTCAGCCCGCCGTCAGCAGCCGCCGCTCGCCGGCCAGATTCATCAGCGCCTTCTGCAATTTCTCGAACGCCCGCACTTCGATCTGGCGGATGCGTTCGCGGCTGACGCTGTAGACCTGGCTCAATTCCTCGAGCGTCTTCGGCTCGTCGGTCAGGCGCCGTTCGGTCAGGATGTGCTTCTCGCGATCGTTCAGCGCATCCATCGCCTCGACCAGCAGATCGTGGCGGACGCGGGTTTCCTGCGCGTCGGCGACGCGCTCGTCCTGCAGCGGCTCCGAATCGACCAGCCAGTCCTGCCAGCTGCCCTCGCCATCCTCGCGCACGGGAACGTTGAGCGACGTGTCGCCGCCCATCGCCATGCGGCGGTTCATCGAGATCACGTCTTCTTCCGAGACGCCCAGATCGGTGGCGATCTTGGTCACGTCCTCGGGCTTCATGTCGCCGTCTTCGAACGCCTCGATCCGGTTTTTCATCCGGCGCAGGTTGAAGAAGAGCTTCTTCTGCGCCGCGGTGGTGCCCATTTTCACGAGGCTCCACGAGCGCAGGATGAACTCCTGAATCGACGCGCGAATCCACCACATGGCGTAGGTCGCCAGGCGGAAGCCGCGCTCGGGCTCGAACTTCTTCACGCCCTGCATCAGGCCGATATTGCCTTCCGAAATCAGCTCGGAAACGGGCAGGCCGTAGCCGCGATAACCCATGGCGATCTTGGCGACGAGGCGCAGGTGCGAATTGACCAATTTGGCCGCGGCATCAGTGTCCTGATGCTCGGTCCAGCGCTTGGCCAGCATATATTCCTCTTCCGGCGCGAGGATCGGAAATTTTTTGATCTCGGCGAGATAGCGGTTCAACCCCGCTTCCCCACCTGCAGCGGAGATCGTCGCTACAGTCCTGCCAGCCATTCTCTTTATCGAACCTTCCCTGGGCGCCGCACGTGTGTCCCGTGAACGCACTTGATGACTATACGGTAAGCGCTGCCAACAGTTCCTCCATATCCGATGGAAGCGCGCTTTTGAACGACAAGTTTTCTTTTGACACCGGATGGATGAAGCCAAGCTGAGCGGCGTGCAGCGCCTGCCG
>JBBSLM010000186.1:0-4864 GCA_038255245.1 Sphingomonadales bacterium | reverse complement strand
CTGGAGATGGAGGAGGCGACCGGGCGGAAGGTCAACACCATCCTGCAGCTGCGCCTGCACCCGGCGATCATCGCGCTGAAGCGGACGATCGAGAGCGCCCCCAACGACCGCAAGCATGAGGTCGACCTCACCTACATCACGTCGCGCGGCCGCTGGTATCTGCACAGCTGGAAAGGCGACGTCGGCAAATCGGGCGGGATCGCCACCAATATCGGCGTCCACTTTTTCGATATGCTCCATTTCCTGTTCGGCCGCGTGCAGGAGAACAGAGTCCATCTGAACGATGATCTGCGCGCCGCGGGCTATCTGGAATATGAGCGGGCGCGGGTGCGCTGGTTCCTGTCGGTCGATGCGTCCGATCTGCCGGAGGCGCAGCGCGAGGCTGGGCAGCGGACCTTTCGGTCGATCACCATCGACGGCGATGAAATCGAGTTTTCCGGCGGCTTCACCGATCTGCACATCGTCAGCTACGAGCGCATTCTGGCGGGCGACGGCTTCCGCCTGGAGGAAAGCCGCTCCGCGGTGGAAGCGGTCACCCACATCCGCCACGCCACGCCGGAGCCGCTGGCCGGCGATTATCACCTGTTCGCCAAGGGCCGTTCGTGAGCGACTATTTCGTCCACGAAAGCGCCATCGTGGATGCGGGCGCGCAGATCGGCGAGGGGTCGCGCGTCTGGCATTTCGTCCACGTCTGCGCCGGAGCGCGGATCGGCAAGGGCGTGTCGCTCGGCCAGAATGTGTTCGTCGGCAACAAGGTGGTGATCGGCGATAAGTGCAAGATTCAGAACAATGTGTCCGTCTATGACGACGTGACGCTGGAAGAGGGGGTGTTCTGCGGCCCCTCCATGGTCTTCACCAACGTCTACAATCCGCGCTCGCTGGTCGAGCGGAAGGACGAATATCGGCCGACCTCGGTAAAGGCCGGCGCGACGCTCGGCGCGAACTGCACGATCATTTGCGGCACCACGATCGGCGAATATGCCTTCGTCGCGGCGGGCGCTGTGGTGAACCGTAATGTACCGGCCTATGCCCTGATGGCCGGTGTGCCCGCACGCCAGATCGGCTGGATGAGCCGGCACGGGGAGCGGCTCGACCTGCCGATGGTGGGCGACGGTGTGACGCGCTGTGCCGCGACGGGCGCGACCTACGAACTTCGCGGCGGGATGGTCGATTATCAGGGCTAAGCCGCTGATTCCGCGAGCGCGCACGACTATTTGCTGCATTGCAACAAAATTCCCTTGAACTGCGCTTGCGAGCTCCCTATTTGCTGCATTGCAACAAGAGGAGTTCGCGTCATGGCGGATCAAAAGACGACGCCCGCGACGACCAAGAATCAGGCGGCTGAACCCGCCAAGGCCGCTCCGGCGTCGCAGACCGTCAAGGCGGTTGACACGAAGTCGGAGACGCCCGTGGTCGCCAAGCCCGCCACTCCGGCCGTCAAGGCGGCCGAGCCGGCCCCCAAGGCCGCGGTAGCGGAAAAGGCACCCGCGGTAGCGGAAAAGGCACCCGCCCCGGCGGCAAAGGCGCCGGCTCAGGCCACCAAGCCTGTCGCAACGAAGCCGGCGGCGCGTGCCGCGAAGCCGGTCCGGAAGGCCGCGGCCAAGAAGCCGGCCGCCGTCAAGAAGCCGAGTGTGCGCACCAAGTCAAAATTGAACAGCAAAAAAGCAGGAGCAAAAATCATGACCGACACCATCCAGAAGACCCAGGACACCGTGAAGAAGACCCAGGACGCCACCAAGCAGGTTGCCGAGAAGGCCACCGAGCAGTTTCGCGCCGTCGCGAACCAGGCCAATGAGCGTGGCAAGGTCGCCATGGAGAAGAGCGCCCGCGTCGCCGAGGAAATGGCCGATCTGACCCGCGGCAACCTCGAGGCGATGGTCGCTTCGCAGAAGACCGCGGCGAAGTATGCCGAGACCCTGTCGCAGGGCGCCGCCGACTACAGCCGTCGCAGCTTCGAGCAGGCTTCGGCCACGCTGCGCAGCTTCGCGGAAGTGAAGTCGCCGACCGACTTCTTCCGTCTCCAGAGCGAATATGCCCGTAGCGCGTTCGACCAGTTTGTCGCCGAGGGTTCGCGCGTCACCGAGACCATGGTGAAGATGTCGAACGACGTCGCCGAGCCGCTGACCGGCCGCTATGCGGTTGCGGCCGAGCGCTTGAAGGCGGTTGCCGCCTAAGCGCGACGCTTGAACAACCCCGGGCCGAGGTTCGGGATTTCGGGGCGGCCCTCCATCCGGAGCGGCCGCCCCGATTGCGTTTGGAGCGCTTCACGGCCATCCGCCCCTTGCCCGGCGCTTCGGCCATCGCATATTATGGGTCGAACCATGCCGATTACCGATTCAGCCATAATTGCGATGACCGACCGGAAGGGCGATGAGGGCGATAGCGGCCTCGGCGTCGCCACCCGCACGCGCACCCGATCGAAGACGCCCACGCCCTACAAGGTGCTGATGCTGAACGACGATTACACGCCGATGGAATTCGTCGTGCACGTCCTTCAGCGTTTCTTCCGGATGGGGGCGGACGACGCGACCCGGGTGATGCTGCAGGTTCATCAGCGCGGCGTCGGCGTCTGCGGCATTTTCAGCTATGAAGTGGCGGAAACCAAGGTCGCGCAGGTGATGGATTTCGCCCGCGACAATCAGCATCCGCTGCAGTGCACGCTCGAGAAGGCGTGATTTGATCGCTCCAGCGCACTAACGCGCCGCCGGCAGCCAGCCGGTCGCGATCTCCAGCCGGTTGGTGAAGTTGGCTTCCTCAGCCAGCCTGTCCCGCGCAAGCAGCCGAATCACATTGCCGCGCCGCTCGATGATGCCGTCGTCGGCGAGGCCGCGCATCATGCGGTTGACGTGTACGGCGGTGAGGCCGGTCGCGTCGCCAATCTCTTCCTGGGTCAGCGGAACGTGGACCGTGTCCTGACTCGGGTCCCGCCGCGCGAACCGGGCGAAAATGTCACAGAGCAGCCAGGCCACTCGCGCCCGCGCCGGAGTGCGGCCGACCGATGCCAGCCGGTCGGCCAGCGCCGTGCGCTCCGCCATGGTCAGCGAGAGCAAGAGCGCCGCGAGCCGTGGATGCCCCTCGATCAGGGCCGTTACCCGGTCGCGGTCGAACGGGCAGATGACGACGTCGGTCAGCGCCTTCACTGTCTCGGGCGCCTCGTCGAAGGCGAGCGCCGCCAGGCCGAGCATGTCACCCGGCAGGCTGATCCGCATGATCTGGCGGCCGCCATTGCCCAGCAGGACACTGCTTTGCAGCCAGCCGGTGCGGACGACGAACAGTTCGCGGGAGGCCTTGCCTTCCTCGAGCAATAGGGCACCGCGTCGAAGCTGTCGTTCCTCCGACTCCAAGGCCGCGAGCGCCGTGCGCTCGGCGTCGGTCAGCACGACATAATGGCCAAGCCGGTCGGCCAGGCAACTCCCGTTCAAGCTCACTAAACCCCCGGAATAACACGCGATTACTAGATCATTGCGGGGAGCTTAGAGCGAAATGAAGGGCGATTCCCTGATCGAAATCAAGTGGGGCGCGGGTCGATGACGATTTCGCCCGGGGGCGCCTCGCTTGACTCGCCCGCACCAGCCTCCATAGCCCCGGCCATGGACCGTATCCTCATCCGCGGCGGCAACCGCCTGGCGGGCCGCATTCATATTTCCGGCGCGAAGAATGCGGCGCTCACCTTGATGCCCTGCGCGCTGCTGACCGACGAAGTGCTGGAGCTCGGCAATCTGCCCCGGCTCGCCGACGTCGACAGCTTCATGCACCTGCTGAACATGCTCGGCGTATCGACTATGACCAAAGGGTCGAAGCGCGGCGCGAATTTCGGCCGGACGATGACGCTGAAGGCGAATGAAATCGCCTCGACCACCGCGCCCTACGACATGGTCCGCAAGATGCGCGCGTCGATCCTGGTGCTGGGGCCGTTGCTGGCGCGGATGGGCGAGGCGACGGTGTCGCTGCCGGGAGGCTGCGCGATCGGCAACCGGCCGATCGACTTGCATCTGCGCGCCTTCCAGGATCTGGGCGCCGAGATCGAGATGGCCGGCGGCTATGTCCGGGCGAAGGCACCGGGCGGGCGGCTGAAAGGCGGCAAGGTCGCTTTCCCGTTCGTGTCCGTGGGCGCGACCGAGAATGCGCTGATGGCCGCGGTGCTCGCGCAAGGATCGAGCGTTATCCAGAATGCGGCGCGCGAGCCGGAGATTACCGACCTGGCCGAATGCCTGGTCGCGATGGGCGCGAAGATCAGCGGTATCCGCACCGACACGCTGGAGATTGAGGGCGTCGAGCGGCTGCACGGCGCGAAATATGCGGTGATGCCGGACCGGATCGAGGCGGGCAGCTATGCCTGCGCGGCCGGGATCACCGGCGGCGACATCGAATTGCTCGGGGCGAAGGTCGACACGCTGGGAGCGACGCTGGCGGCCTTGTCGGACGCGGGCCTGACGGTGGAGGAGACCCCTGAGGGCATCCGCGTCGCCGGCACCGGCGAGGTCAAGCCGCTGACGCTTTCGACCGCGCCTTACCCGGCCTTCGCGACCGACATGCAGGCGCAGTTCATGGCGATGCTGACCCTGGCCAAAGGCACCAGCCTGCTGACCGAGACGATCTTCGAGAACCGCTACATGCACGTGCCCGAGCTGAGCCGGATGGGTGCCGACATCGACGTGCGCGGCCGCTCGGCAGTGGTGAAGGGCGTCGATCGGCTCGCCGGCGCGCCGGTGATGGCGACGGACCTGCGCGCCTCGATGAGCCTGATCATCGCCGGCCTGGCCGCCGAGGGCGAGACCCAGGTCAGCCGCATCTACCACCTCGACCGCGGCTATGAGCGACTGGAGGAGAAGCTCCAGGCGGTCGGCGCGGATATCGAGCGGGT
>JBBSLM010000185.1:0-4877 GCA_038255245.1 Sphingomonadales bacterium | reverse complement strand
GAACGAGACCGCGCCGCGCACCGGCACGCGCGGGCGACGGCCGAAGCTCGCCGTGCCGAGCAATACCCAGGATACGATCCTCGACGCCGCCGAATCACTGTTTGCGCGCAACGGCCTGCACGGCGTCACCATGCGCCAGGTAGCGCGCGCCGCCTCGGTCGATCCGGCCCTGCTCCATTATTATTTCGACACCAAGCGCGGCCTGTTCGACGCCGCTTTCTTGCGCCGCGCCCAGGTGTTGAACGAGGAGCGCATCGCCTCGCTCGAAGCCTATGAGCGCGCGGCCGGCGACCAGATGAATGTCGAAGGCGCGCTCGTCGCCTTCTTCTCGCCGATCATGCAATGGTGGGCCAATGGCGGCGAGGGCTGGAAGAGCTATTTCCGGCTGGTCGCGGCGGTGAACAACACCCCCGATTGGGGCGGCGAGACGATGGGGCGCTATTTCAACCCGGCCATCCAGCGCCTGATCCTGACCCTGCGCAAAATCCTGCCCGAGGCGCGCGACGAGGACCTCTATTGGGCCTGGAGCTTCATTTCCGGCGGCCTCACTTTGGCCTTCGCCGAAACCGGCCGCATCGACAAATTGTCCGGCGGCCTGTGCCAGTCGAACGACGTCGCCGCCATCCGCCGCCGCCTCGCCCCCTTCATGGCCGCGGGCGTCGAGCAGATGTGCCGATCGGGCAAGACGTAGGCACAACTGGTCGGACGCGCAGCGAGTCCCCCCGGTCGAATTCGGCCTCGCCAAAATCTACCGCGACGTCCGCGTCTGCCAGATTTACGAAGGCACGTCGGACATCCAGCGCATGGTCATCGCGCGGGCCCTTTAGGGTGTGCGCGCACCAAGGCGCGCGGGCGCTTTAGGGTGTGCGCGCACCAAGGCGCGCGGGCGCTGTAATCCGCGTCAGGAATTGCTCGATCTCGCCAGTCGCCACATCGCCCGGCGCCCCGATCTCGCGATTGAGCCGGCCGTGATCGGTGTTGGCGACGCCGACCACGTCCACCGACGCGCGCGCGTTGAGCAACGCCTGCCCCAGCATTCGAGACTGCTCGGCCGATGCCGGCCGGTCGGCGACATGCAGGATCAGCCAGTTCGGGGCATTGGGTGCGGCGGCGTGCGTCACCGGCGAGAGTGCCCGCTGACGAACGGGGTCGTCGCCGAAGGCGTTGCGATAAAGCATGCCCGCCTCGACCTGATCGCCGGCCATGTTGCGGGCCACGTCATAGCCCGCGCCGTCGAGCAGGATGACGCCCTTGATCGCGGGCAGGTTCGCAATGCCATAGGCCGGATCGGTCGCGACCAGAGCGGCGAGATGCGCGCCGGCGCTGTGCCCCATCAGCACGATCCGGTCCGGATCGAAGCCCAGCCGCGCCGCATCCGCCCGCATCGCCAGAATGGCGGCGGCGACGTCGCGCGCCTGCTCCTCGACCGGCGCCTCCGGCAGCACGCGATAGCCCGCCGAGGCAAAGGCATAGCCATGCGTCGTGAACCAGGCCGGCTTGGCCCCCACCGCTTGCCCGCGATTGCCGAACGCCCAGCCGCCGCCATGCACGAACAGGACGAGCGGGGGCCGCTCTGCGGTCGCCGCGGAAGATGGGCCCGGCCGCTGCACATTCGCGGCGGGGTAATAATCCACTCCCTGTCGCGGGTCGGCGCCGTAGCTGATCACTTGTCCGGGCTCGGCCCGCGGCCCCGGCCGCCTGGCGTTCGGACCAGCCGGACCGCCCGCGCCGCGCTGGCGCATCCGCTCCAGCAATTGCGTCCGGCATTCCGCGCTCAGCTCACCGATCCGCGCGCGCAGGCATTCGCGCAGGCCGGCCATGCCGCCTTCGCCGCACAGCCGCCTGATTTCCTGAAAGCATGGCCCGGGAGCGGGACGCTGCTGCGCCGTCGCCGTGCCGATGCCCGCCAGCACGAGCACTAGTCCAACGCCGATCGTCTTGCGCATCCCCGCCTCCATCCGTGTTGGCGCAGATTGAGCGAAGTGGCGCGCACCGTCCAACCGAAAAGCTGTCGCCGTTTGTATCGCGCCCCGGGGCCGGGCTCAGCGCTCCGAGCGCAGCCGTTCGTCCTCGCCATAACGGCTGTCGATGAACCGGCGCTCGGTCTCGAAGCCCATGCGCTTCTCGTGCGCGACCCGCTCGCACAATTCGTCCATCCGGTCGGCGACGATGCGCAAACTCTCCGCCAGGTCCGTGCTTGTGCTGTCGTGAAAGCCGCGCTCGCCGGGCGGCAGGCTGAGATAGGTGGTCACCAGGCTCGGCAGATGCTGGCCGATCAGGCGATGCGCCTCGCCGCCAAGCGGCGATTCGGCCTTGATCCCGGCCAGCGGCGCCTGCAGATCGCGCAGCCGTCCGACGATCCGGTCGAGCGAGCCCGACGCCTGGCTCGGCAGCGCCCGGCAGCGCTCCAGCAACCAGCTCTCGGTCTGCTTGGCGAGCCGGTCGAGCCGCACATTGGCTTTGCCCTCGATCACCGGCCCCGCATCCTCGTCGAGCCGCGCCCGGCTCTTGTCGCGCACCGGCAGGAACATGATCGCGATCGACGCCATCACGATCAGAACGAGCGCGCCCAGCAGGTTCAGGAAACCCATCCAGCCCGACGCCATATTGTAGACGATCAACGCGGCGATCAGGCCGAAGAAGGTCCCCGCCGCGCGGATCAGCCGGGTGACGACCGACCGCAACCCGCGCTCCAGCTTGCGCTGCATTGAATCGATGGCGCCGCCGCCACTATAGCTCCCGATCGGCCGCCAGGGTTCCAGGCCCATCAGCCGTCACTCCGCAAATCGGGATCCTGATAACGGCTTTCCAGGAACCGCCCCTGCGTCTCGAACTCGTCCACTTCCTGCCGCGACATGCGCCGGCCAAGATCGTCGATCGCCACCTTGGCCGCGTCGAGCCCGGCGACCAGCCGCTCGTCCACGCTCAGCCCGTCGCCCTCGCGCTCGCGGCGATATTGCGGCGGCACCCGCTCATAGCGCTCGATCAGCTCCGGCAGATGCTGCCCCGCCAGCCGCCGCGCATCCTGCGCCAGCGGATCGAGCGGGGCCAGATCGGCCAATTGCGCTTCCAGCATCGGCAATTGCGCCTGAATGGCGCTGATTTTCTGCCCGGCCGCGGCGGGGACCTGCCCCCGATGGCGACTCAGAAACGTGCCGAGCCGCTGCACCACCGCCTTGTTCGACATATCGTCGCTAAACGCCGGCACGGGCTTCGCCGCCGGTTCGGGCCTGAAGCCGATGAACATGATCGCCGCGAGCATCAGCGCCAGGGCAATGAACAGCCCGGTCAGCCCGATCCCGTCGACCACCAGCCCAATGACGATCATCACCGCCAGGATCGCCCCGATCGCGATGCCGCCATGGGTGAGCTTGCGCGCCAGTCGCGCCGTGCCCGTCTTCGACCGGCTCTGCGTCCACTTGCCGAGCTGACGCTGATCCGCCCGATCGGCAAACTGGTCGAACCGCGCCATCGCCCGATCCATTTCGGACTGATAGTCCATCCTAATATCTCCCGTCATTGCGAGGAGCGTAGCGACGAAGCAATCCAGCGCCCGAGCCGTTCGGAATGGATTGCTTCGCTGCGCTCGCAATGACGTTGCAGTGAGGCATCATCACCCCTCCAGCGCGGTGAACGGCGACGCTTGCGTCCCCCCGCTCAGCCGGTTCTGCTCCACCCCTTCGGCGCGGGCGATATAGCCCTTGCTCTTCTCCACCTCGGTCGAAAGCACATCCACGGTCTGCTTCATGCTGCCCAGCGCCTGCAGCTTGAACGTGTCGACCGCATCCATCGTGTCGTAGATATTCTGGAAGGCGCGCTGCAGCGTCTCCAGCGGAATGGTGGATTCCGCCGCCTGCTTGTGGATCTCCGCGGTCTGCGACTTCAGCAGCTCGCCGGTGCGGTCGATGATGTTCGCGGTCGTGGTGTTGAGCGCGGTGATCTGGTCCAGCACCAGTTTCTGGTTGGTCAGCGCCTGCGCCACGGTCACCGCCGTCCGCAGCGCCGCGACCGTCGTGGTCGAAGCGCGATCGACGCCCTTCACCAGCTCGACATTGTTCTTCTTGACCAGGTCGAGCGCCAGATAGCCCTGCACCGTCACCGCCATTTGCGTCAGCAAATCCTGCGTGCGCTGGCGGGTGTAGAACAAGGCCGTCTCGCGCAGCGCCTTGGCCTTGGCCGGGTCGGTCGCGTCCAGCTCGATCGCCTTGCTCTCGATCCGCGCATCCAGCGTCTTGGAGATGTGGATCATCTGCTCGAGCCGGCCCATCGTCTTCCACAGATTGGCCCGCTCGACGTCGATCGCCGCATTGTCCTTCAACAGCTCGTCCTTGCCCGAGGCGAGGTGGCCGAGAATCTTGGAAATGTGGGTCTGCGACGATTGATATTTCTGGAAATAGTTCGTCAGGCTCCGGCCGAACGGAATGAAGCCGAACAATTTCTTGCGCTTCGACAGCGCGCCATTCTTGCCGGGATCGAGATCCTCGACCGTGCGCCGCAGCGAAGTCAAATTCGCCCCAATGCCATTGTCCTTGTCGATCGCGCCGACGGGCCGGTCGAGGAAACGGTTGGACGCGCCGGACGCCTCCATGATTTCCTTGCGGCCCATATTGGTGAGCTGATCGACCTTACGGCCGAAGTCCGGCGAGTTGGCGTCGAGCGCGACCAGTTCGGCGATGAATTGGTCCGCCTTTTGATCGAGCTGCGTCTTCTGCGCATCCTCCAGCGGCACGAGCCCGGCGGCGTCCTTCGCCAGCACGGGCGCGAGCGGCGCGGGCGCCTCAAGCGTCAACTTGGTTTCTGTCGCCGTCGCGGTCTGGGTGGCCATGTTCGTCTCCCCACGGAAAAATTCTCCCGACGAAATAGGGGTCCGCAGAGGG
>JBBSLM010000184.1:0-4883 GCA_038255245.1 Sphingomonadales bacterium | reverse complement strand
CGCAGCCTTTCCTTCAGCGCCTCCTCATCCTCGCCCGACACCATGAGCGCCGCCTGCTGCAGCGCCTGCTGCACCTCCGCGATCGGCGGGATCGGCACCGCCGCCGGGATCACCGCGTCCAGCACATGGTCGTCGCGAAGATAAGCATGGGCAAGGACATAGTCGCCGATCCTCTGGCTGCTCCTCAGGCCCCCGCAATGGCCGATCATCAGCCACGCCTCGGGCCGCAACACGGCGAGATGATCGGTAATCGTCTTCGCATTGGCCGGGCCGACGCCGATATTCACGAGCGTGATCCCGGTCCCGCCCTCGGCGACCAGATGGTAGGCCGGCATCTGGAAACGCTTGAACATGCCGTCCGCGACCGCGGCCTCGGCATCGTCATTGCCCGGCTCGATCATCATCCCGCCAGCTCCGGCCAGAGCCGTGAAGCGGCTCTCCGGATTGTTCACTTCCTCCACGCCCCAGCGGACGAAATGATCGACGTAGCGCTGATAATTGGTGAACAATATGTAGCGCTGGAAATGCTCCGGCGCGGTGCCGGTATAATGCCGCAGCCGGGCCAGGCTGAAATCGGTCCGCAGCCCGTCGAACAAAGCGAGCGGATAATGCGCGCCTTCGCGCATCTCCCAGACGCCGTCCGCCACCTCGTCGCCGATATGGGCCAGATCCGGCGCGGGGAAGCAGCGGACCAGATCGGCCGCCATTACGTCCGCGACGTCGACCCCCTCGCCCAGCACATAAGCGAACGGAATCTCCTGCTTGCTGGCGCCGACCTCCACCTCGATGTCGTAATTGCTCATCAGGAAGTCGAGCTGCTCGGCCAGATAGTCGCGGAACAGGCGCGGCTGCGTCACGCTGACCGAATAGGTGCCCGCCTCCGCCAGCCGCCCCCAGGCGCGCCCGGTCTTCGACCGCGCCGTGTCGCCGCCATAGCCGACGCGAATCTCGGGATAGACGAACGCGCCGGCCGCGCGCGCCTCCGGATCGGGCCGCTCGCCATGCTCGATAAAGCGCCGCAGCGCCTCGCGCAGATTGTTTGTTGAGCGGTCGAAACGATCGACCAGTTCGTCGATCAGCGGCGCGGAGGGTGATGTCATGTCCCTGCCTAGCGCGACTCGCCGCGCAGGCCAAATCCGCTCTCTCGTTGGAGCAACGCCCAACCCGCTTTGGCCGCAAATGCTTCTGGGGACCGGCCGCCGCCGGACCGCTAAAAACCAACCCGCAGCGTGAACCGCGCGTTGAGCGGGGCGCCCGGCGTGATGTTGTTGTCGTTATGCGCGGTGGAGAAATACTCCTCGTCGAGCAGATTCTCGACATTCACCTGCGCCTCCACCTGGTCCGTCAGCTTGAAGAACAGCCCTGCGTCGACGCGGGTGAAGGCAGGCAGCTCCACCGCGTTGCTGATCGACGCGAAGCTTTCCGACTGGTGCGTGACGCCAAGCCCTACCCCGATCCGGTCGCTGAAATCGTAGCGGGTCCAGGCGGCGAACAGGTGGCGCGGCACCTGCGGCACCTCGCGGCCCGCGGGCGCGGCGGCGGTGGTCGTGGTGATCTGCGCCTCCTGCAGCGTGTAGGCGAAGCTGAGCTGCCAGTTGGGCAGGATCTCGCCCACCGCCGCCAGCTCGAGACCGTGGCTGCGCTGAGAACCGGTGAGCACCACTTCGCCGGGATTGGGCCCCGGTGCGCGCGTGTTGGTGCGGTCGAGACGGTACAAGGCAGCGGAGAAGAGCAGGCCCGGCCGCGCCTGCCATTTCACGCCCAGTTCGTAATTGTCGAATCTTTCGGGCTCCAGCCCGGCTGCGGTCAGGTCGAGCGAATTGAACTGATCACCCGACTGGGGAAGGAAGGATCGGCTGTAGCTGGCGTAGAGTGACACCGGCTCAATGGGATGGAAAACGACGCCCAGCCGCGGCGACCACAAATCATCCGTTCGGCCGAAGGTCTGGCCGTTGAGGAGATTGACCGCGTCCAGCTTAAACCGGTCGTAACGCAGCCCGCCGATCAGCTCGACCGGGCCGAACTCGACCTGATCCTGAAAGTAGAGCGCGAAGACGTCGACGTTCGTGCCTGTGGTGCGCTCGCCCGGGCCCGAGCGAAAGGTGATCGGCGGCACGTTGAAGGGGTCGCTCAGCGCCACACTGGTCCGCCGCCCCTGGCTGGAGGTCGGCACGCCTGAATCGAAGAAGCCGTTGATGCGCTGGTTGACCGTATCCTGCCTGCCGATCTCGACACCGGCCAGGATAGTGTGGGCAAGCGCGCCCGTATTCACCTTCCACACCAGGTCGGTCTGGCTGAACAGATTTTCGCGGGCGAAGGAGTCGGCATAGGCTTCGACGCCGACCGTCAGGCTACCGGCCGCGTCCGTGACCGCGGTCGCGGGAAAGGCGTTGCGGTAGAATTTGTCGTAATCGGCATAAAGCAGCCGGCTGGTGAGGCTCAGCGTGTCGCTGAAACGGTGCTCGGCCGTGCCACGCAGCATGTGGGCCTCGAACCCCAATTGGTTGTTGCCGTCGCGCGCCCCGAAGAAGGTGTCGCGAAAGCCCTCGATCGGCCGCCCGCCCTGCGAGGGCACGCCGCGATCCACCACGCGCGCATCGTCCACATATTCGTAGCCCAAGGTGAAGGCGGTCGCCGGGCCGGCGAGCAGGCGGACCGACGGGTTGATGGCGTTCAGCCGCCCCTCGTAGATGTCGCGGTGGTTGGCGAACTCCTCGTGCACGGCGTTGATGCGCAGACCCGCGCTGTCGCCGAGGGGTAGGTTGAGATCGGCATCGGCGTGCCAAGCGCCGAAGCTGTTCACCGACGCGCCGCCGCCGATCAGCATGGTCTGCATCGGCTGCTTGGTGACGCGGTTGACGACCCCTCCGCCGCCGCCGCGCCCGAAGATCATGGCGTTGGGCCCTCGCAGCACTTCAACCCGCTGCAGATTGTAGAGCGGCCGGTAATATTGGATGTCGTCACGCAGGCCGTCGATGAAGAAGTCGGCGGTGCTATTGTTGCCGCGCAAAGTGATCTGGTCGCGGTGTCCCTCGCCCTGGCCGATCGTGACGCCGGGCAGGTAGCGCACCACATCGCCGATCGAGCGCATCGCCTGATCGTCGATCTGGTCCTGCGTGACGATGCTGACCGATTGTGGCACATCCTGGAGCGGGGTGTCGGTGCGGGTGGCGCTGCTCGTGCGGTCGGCGCCGTAGCCGTCGCGCGTGCCGGTGACGATGATCGGGGCTGGAGGTTGCTCCTCGGGAATCAGTTCCTCCGCCGCCGACCCGAACCCTGCGCCGTTCAAGTCGCCACTCCTGGCGAGCGCGGTTTCCTGAGCATGAGCAGGACCGGCGGACGCGGTGGCCAGTGCGAGTGCCGACGCTGAGACAATGAGCTTCATATAACCCCTGGGCACGGTTTTGATCCTTGCCCCCGACTAGCCGTCTTAATTATCATTCGCAAGATAATTGCGAACGATTTTCAATAGCAGGTTTCAGTCAGCGTGCCTGGCCGGGACACACCCGCATCAAGGCGCCCCCACACACTAGCTTCCGCCCGCCAAAATCCCTATCTGCGCCCGCAATCATGGCAACGCGACTCCCCGAGGCCCCGAAGGTGGGCATGGTGTCGCTCGGCTGTCCCAAGAATCTGGTCGACTCCGAGCGTATCCTGACCAAGCTCCGTTCCGACGGCTATATGATGTCCGCCGATTATGCCGGCGCGGACGTCGTGCTGGTCAACACCTGCGGCTTCCTCGACTCAGCCAAGGAAGAGAGCCTGGAAGCGATCGGCGAGGCGATCGCGGAGAATGGCCGGGTCATCGTCACCGGCTGTTTCGGCAAGGAAGCCGAGGTGATCCGCGCGCGGTTCCCCAACGTCCTCGCCGTCACCGGCGCGCATCAGTATGAAGAAGTCGTCGGCGCGGTGCACGCGGCGGCGCCGATGCCGCCCAACGCTTTCCTCAATCTGGTGCCGGACAGCGCCCTCAAGCTGACGCCCCGCCACTATTCCTATCTGAAGATTTCCGAAGGCTGCAACCATCGCTGCGCCTTCTGCATCATCCCGAGCTTGCGCGGCGACCTCGTCAGCCGCCGCCCCGACGCGATCCTGCGCGAGGCGGAGAAACTGGTCGCGGCCGGCACCAAGGAATTGCTGGTCATCAGCCAGGACACTTCGGCTTACGGCGTGGACATCCGCAAGGAACCGCGGATGTGGAAGGGCCGCGAGGTCATCCCCCACATGACCGATCTCGTCCGCGAACTTGGGGCAATCGCCCCGTGGGTCCGCCTCCACTACGTCTACCCCTACCCCCACGTCGATCAGGTCATCCCCTTGATGGCCGACGGCCTGGTCCTCCCCTATCTCGACATCCCCTTCCAGCATGCCAGCCGCGACGTGCTGCGCCGGATGCGCCGCCCTGCCAACGAGGCGAAAGTGCTGGAGCGCATTCACGCGTGGCGCGCCATTGCCCCGGACATCGCCATCCGCTCCACCTTCGTCGTCGGCTTCCCCGGCGAGACCGAGGCGGATTTCGACTATCTCCTGCAATGGCTGGACGAAGCCCAGCTCGACCGCGTCGGCGCCTTCCGCTTCGAGCCGGTCGAAGGCGCGTCGGCCAACGCCCTCCCCGACCCGGTCCCGGAGGCGATCAAGGAAGAACGCTACGCCCGCATCATGGAAAAAACCGCCGCGATCAGCGCCGCCAAGCTCCAGGCCAAGATCGGCCGCACCCTTGAGGTGATCATCGACGAGGTGGACGGCGAAGGCGCCAACGCCCGCAGCCAGGCCGACGCGCCCGAAATCGACGGCCAGGTCTTCCTCCGCGACGCCGGGCATCTCGCGCAGGGCGACATCGTAAAGGTGACCATCGAGGACGCCGACGAGCACGATCTGTTCGG
>JBBSLM010000183.1:0-4903 GCA_038255245.1 Sphingomonadales bacterium | reverse complement strand
TGACAAAGGGTCAGCGAAGCATGACATGCTTTCCAGTAACCGTTTGATTGTCAACGAAAAAGTTCGAAGCTATTCGATCCGCCGGACTTCGAAACCGCGCGCCGCCAGCATCGTCTGCACCGAATCGGGCCCGGCCAGATGTCCCGCGCCGACCGCGAACAGCACCGTCCCCGGCCGCTCCAGCCTTTGCTCCAGCCACGCCGTCCAGTTGCGATTCCGGTGGGTGAGCAGCGGATCGTACAATTCGCGCGGCAGAGCCCCCATTTCCGCCGCGATCGCCTCGACATCGCCTCTCACCCAGGCATTGTCGGTGGACGGCGCCGGGCCGTCGGTCGGATCGCCCTCGACGACGAGCGACTCCAGGAACCGCCTTTGTGCGCCGGGCGGCATCGTCGCGAAGACGTTGATCTGGTCTTCCATCGTCTCAACGCCGCTGATCGGCTTTTTGCGCCGCCGGAAGTCCGCGCCCAGCACTTCCTCCGCCCCGCTCAGCGCCACGCGGTCCGGGCCGCTGCTAAAGTCCGCGATCTGGAAGCCGGTCAGCAGGAAGGCGACGGCCCAGGTGTGCAGACTGTCGAAATAGGCCGTCGGCATGCCGGTTCGCGCCAGCAGCGCCGCCAGCCGTGGCCGGGCGCTCGGGGAGACGCGCTCCAGGATCGGGATCGACTTGCCCATCTCCATCGGCCCCAGCAGCCGCGCCGGATCGCCCATCTCGCCGCTGGAAGCCTCGGGCGTCTCCATCACCAGTTCGTCCGCCTCGGCGATCACCCGGTTCAGCGCGGCCGAGCGCCAGTTCAGGCTGGCCGGGAAGACGTGCACCGTCCCGAACAGATAGATTTTCGTGTCGTCGTCCTGCAGCAGCCAGATTGCCGGCCGCGGCGGCGCGACGACATTGGCGGGCGCAGCCTCCGTCGCCGCCGCGACGCCTTGACCCGCCGCCGGGCCCGAAAATGCCAGGAATGCGGCCGCGAACACGCCGCCCAACACTCGCTTCAAACCACGCACACCTATCCGCACATGTACCCGCACTTTTGCACCTCTCGCCGCTTTCCTTGACCGGTCTTGCCCCATCCGCCAAAGCGACGCGACCTGAAACTTGCCTCTCGCAAAGGGCTGATCCGCTTGCCCGCCGACCAACCCCTCAGCTTCCAGCAGTTGATCCTCACCCTCCACCAATATTGGAGCGACAAGGGCTGCCTGATCCTCCAGCCCTATGACATGCGCATGGGGGCGGGGACCTTTCACCCGGCGACGACCTTGCGCGCGCTCGGCCCCGATCCGTGGAACGCCGCCTTCGTCCAGCCCTGCCGCCGGCCGACCGACGGCCGCTATGGCGAGAACCCGAACCGGCTGCAGCATTATTACCAATATCAGGTGATATTGAAGCCCAGCCCGCCCGATCTGCAGGCGCTCTATCTGGGCTCGCTCGAAGCGATCGGCATCGATTTCACCAAACACGACATCCGTTTCGTCGAGGACGATTGGGAAAGCCCGACGCTCGGCGCCTGGGGCCTCGGCTGGGAAGTCTGGTGCGACGGCATGGAAGTGACGCAATTCACCTATTTCCAGCAGATGGGCGGCTTCGATTGCCTGCCCGTCGCGGGCGAGCTCACCTACGGGCTCGAGCGGCTGGCCATGTATGTGCAGAATGTCGACAGCGTCTACGATCTGGCCTTCAACGACGCCGGGGTCAGCTATGGCGACGTCTTCCTCGAGAATGAGCGGCAGATGTCGACCTGGAATTTCGAGGTCGCCGACACGGACAGCCTGTTCGACCTGTTTCGCAAGGCCGCGGCGGAATGCGAGAATTGCCTCGAAGCGAAGCTCCCCATTCCGGCCTACGAGCAGGCGATCGAGGCCAGCCACATCTTCAACACCCTGCAGGCCCGCGGCGTGATCAGCGTCGCCGAACGCCAAGCCTATATCGGCCGCGTCCGCGACTTGGCGAAGGGCGCCTGCGCCGCCTGGATGGAGAAGAACGGGTGGTCGGCGTGAAGAAGGAAGATATTGGCTCACGCAAAGCCGCAAAGACGCAAAGGCATCCCGTCTCCCCGGCGCGCAGCGCCTTTCCTTTCACGCTCGACATGAAAGCGCTTCGCGCGAGCTTCGACGCCCGCCTTTGCGTCTTTGCGGCTTTGCGTGAGCCAAAGACCTTTTCTTTTCTAAAGCCGCTCCATGTCTGATTTCCTCCTCGAACTCCTCTCCGAGGAAATCCCCGCCCGCATGCAGGCCAAGGCCCGCGCCGATCTCGCGCGCCTGTTCGAGGGCGAACTCGCCAAAGCCGGCCTCGCCGCGACGAGCATCGAGACCTGGTCCACCCCCCGCCGCCTTGCCCTGATCGCGCGCGGCCTGCCGCTCGGCACCCCGGCGCAAGCCGAGGAGCTGAAAGGCCCGCGCACCTCCGCCCCGCCGCAGGCGCTGGAAGGCTTCCTGCGCAAGACCGGCCTCAATCAGGACCAACTCACCGACCGCGACGGCATCTGGTTCGCCGTGCTGGAGAAGCCCGGCCGCGGCACCAATGACGTCCTCGCCGACGCCATCCCCGCGATCGTCCGCGCTTTCCCCTGGCCGAAGAGCATGCGCTGGGGCGCCGCTTCGCTGAGCACGGAAAGCCTGCGCTGGGTCCGCCCCCTGCAAGGCATTGTCGCCATGCTGGACGAGGAGGTCATCGATTTCGAGATCGGCGATGTCCGTTCCAGCGCCGCGACAATCGGCCACCGCTTCCACCATCCCGGCCCGATCACGCTGGCCGGCGCCAAGGATTATGCCGAGAAATTGCGCGCCTGCCACGTCATCGTCGATCAGGAGGAGCGCGCCCGCATCATCCGCGACGGCGCCGCCGCGGCCGCCTCCGCCGCCGGGCTGAATATGGTCGCGGACGAAGGGCTGGTCGAAGAAAATGCCGGCCTCACCGAATGGCCGGTGCCCTTGCTCGGCCGTTTCGACGAAGCGTTCCTCGAAGTCCCGCGCGAGGTGATCCAGCTCACCATGCGCACCAACCAGAAATATTTCGCGCTGCAATCCCCCTCCCGCTTGCGGGAGGGGCTAGGGGAGGGGCTGTCGAACCACCCCGGCTTTGCCGACAAGACAACAAGCCCTCCCCCGACCCCTCCCGCAAGCGGGAGGGGAGAATTGGCCCCCGCCTTCATCTGCGTCGCCAACATCGCCGCGGCCGATGGCGGCGCGCGCATCGTCGAGGGCAATCAGAAGGTGCTGGCCGCGCGCCTCAGCGACGCCCGCTTCTTCTGGGAGCAGGACCTGAAGGTCCCGCTCGAAAAGCAGGCCGAAAAGCTCGGCCAGATCGTCTTCCACGAAAAGCTCGGCACTGTCGCCGACAAGGTCGAGCGCGTGGCAAAGCTGGCCCGCTGGCTGGTGGAAGAGGGGATTGTCGGCGCAAACAACAACAAATCCGCTCATGTCGAGCGAAGTCGAGACACCCGTTCGAGCGAAGGCGAGAACAATAAGAGCCTCGACGGCGCTCGGCAGGATCTCTCGACTTCGCTCGAGATGGGCGGGGTTGGTGATCTCGCCACCCTCGCCGAACGCGCCGCGCGGCTCTGCAAGGCCGACCTCGTCACCCAGATGGTCGGCGAATTCCCCGAGCTCCAGGGCCTGATCGGCGGCTACCTCGCCGAGGGGCAAGGCGAAGACCCCCAGGTCGCCGCCGCGATCCGGGACCATTACAAGCCGGTCGGGCAGGGCGACGAAGTGCCAACCGCTCCGGTGACGGTGGCGGTAAGCTTGGCGGATAAGCTGGATAGCCTGTCAGGTTTTTTCCACGCCGCCGAGAAGCCGACAGGGTCAAAAGACCCGTTTGCACTTCGACGAGCCGCTCTTGGGATTTGTGCGATTATCGGCGAAAATCGCGTCCGGCTGAGGCTTTTGGACTCCATCCAGCGTGCGCATGACCTGTACGTAGAGACAATGTCCGGCGTCCTCGCCTTCAAAATTCTAGGTCAGGATGGCGAGCCCAATTTCGAAGCGATGAAGGTACGGGCGGAGGCCGCATCTTCTGATCTGCTCGACTTCCTTGCCGACCGCCTAAAAGTCCAACAGCGCGAGGCCGGTGTCCGCCACGATCTGATCGACGCGGTGTTCGCGCTTGGCGGGGAGGACGACCTCGTTCGCCTGCTCGCCCGCGTTCGCGCGTTGCAGGCCTTTGTGGAGACGAGCGAGGGCAAGGACCTGCTCGCCGGCTACAAGCGGGCGGCGAATATTTTGAAGAAGGAGGGCTTCTCGACTTCGCTCGAAGTGAGCGGAGACGGTGACCAACACCCCTCTCCCGAACCGGGAGAGGGAGGGGCCCGCTCGGCGGAGCCGAGTGGGAGGGTGAGGGTCGCCGATGAAAAAGCAGAAGGACCCTCACCCGACGCCGCTGACGCGGCGCCACCCTCTCCCTTGCAGGGAGAGGGGAAGGAACAACTTTCCTACTCGCCCGAAACAGCGGAAACTGCCCTGATCGCGGCGTTGGATTCGGCCGAGCCCGAGGCTGCCGCCGCGGTGGAACGCGAGGATTTCGAAGGCGCGATGCGGGCGCTTGCGGGGCTTCGCGGTCCGGTGGATGCATTCTTCAACGAGGTTATCGTGAACGATCCCGACCCGGCCAAGCGTGAGGCGCGCCTCAACCTGCTCGCCCGCATCCGCGGCGCGGTGCATCGCGTCGCCGATTTCTCGCGGATCGAGGGGTGACTCGCGTGCGCGCGCGAGACCCCCGGACTTTCCGGACCTTTCAACCCGGCGGAGCCCCCAAATGACCCGCTTGGTCTATCGCTTCGGCGGCGGCGTCAGCGATGGCGGCAAGGGCGACAAGGATCTGCTCGGCGGCAAGGGCGCGAACCTGGCCGAAATGGCCTCGATCGGCCTGCCGGTCCCGCCGGGCCTGACCATCGCGGCGCCGGTCTGC
>JBBSLM010000182.1:0-4953 GCA_038255245.1 Sphingomonadales bacterium | reverse complement strand
GCTGTCCATGCCGGCTTCCGCGGCCTGCATCGCGGCGTCGAAATCGATGTCGCGTGCCTTATAACCGGGGGTCGCGGCGTTCGCGATGTTCGACGCGAGCATCGACAGCCGCTGCGAGCGCAGCGACAATGCGGTCCCGTGTATTCCGAACAGTTCGTCAGACATTTTCGCTCACCGTTCCTAAAAGTCTCTTCCGGCCCGCCGTTATTCCGACATGGCAGGCACTCACGTCGCTTTGCTGCAATGGCCGTGCCAGTTTCATGCACGGCCCTTGCGGCACACCGTCCCTCACTGGCGGCGGGGGTGCTTACGGCAGGAGATTGCCGGGACCGGCGGCGTATTGCCGGTTTGCTGCATAGCGGGAGGATCGGGTGCGTCCGACGACGACGAGCGCCCGGCCCTCCCGCTTTTTTACTGTCGCGCGCCCGCATCTGGCACGGCCATTGCTTATCTTTCCGCGAAACCGTGGAGCAGCCTGCCATGCCGTCAAAATACCGACATGCCGCGATCCTGCTCGCCGTCGCCATCGCGACGCCGGCGAGCGCGCAGGGCTTTCACAGCATCGACGAGATCGACCAGCAGGTCGCCGCCACTTTGGGTGCCGAGATCGGCCAGCCTGGCGGCGCGATTCGCCCGGTCGACCGCCGCCTTCGCCTGCAGGCCTGCCCGGCCCCGATCATCGTCGAGCCGCTCAACCTCGGCGCGGTGACGGTGCGCTGCCAGCAGATCGGCTGGCGCATCCGCGTGCCGGTCCAGCAGGGTCAGGACGAAGTCACAGCTCGCTCGGTGTCGACGCCGACTGCACGCCAGGCGCGGGTCGAGCCAACCATTCGCCGCGGCGATCCCGTCGCTCTGGTGGTCGTCACCGGCGGCTTCACGGTCTCGCGCCAGGCGATTGCCGAGCAGGACGGCGCCCCGGGCGACCGCATTCGCGTTCGTACCGAGCCGCGCGCCGCGCCGATTATCGGCCAGGTGATGAGCGACGGCCGCGTCGCCATGACCTTTTGATTTGCGCGCGATTTAATGAAACGTGACGCGTGCCGTAATAGATTGTTGAGAAATCACCGGCCTAGCTGCGGCCAGAAGGAATTGACGCGATGATCAACGGGATCGGCAAGAGCGGAGCGGAGCGGATCGAGCTGCATCGCGCCGGCGCCGGGCAGGGACCTGCCGCCGCGGCGCCATCGGGCATCGCTTCGCCGGACGAGCGTGCGAGCGGTGTCGGCAATGTCGTCGCCGATCTGGTCGGCATGGGCGCCCCGGTCGACGGCGACAAGGTGTCGGCAATCCGGCAGGCGATTGCGGAGGGCCGCTATGCGGTCAACCCGGAAGCCATTGCCGAGCGCATGATCGCGGCCGATCTGCCCGCATGAAGGCTGAACTCGCCCAGTTGGAAGCGCAGCACGAGGCGTTGCTCGCGGCGCTGGACGGCAATGACGTCGCGGCGATCGAGCAGGCCAGTTCGACGCTGGCGGTCAGCCTTCAGGCGCTCGAAGGCTTCAATTCCTGGGTCGCGGACCCGGAGCTCAAGCTCGCCGCCGAGCGGATCGGGCGCCTTGCGGAAGCCGCGATGATGCGCGTCAACGTGCTGGGCGACCGCGCCCGCCGCCGGGCGGAATCGCTCGCGGCGATGCGCGGGCAAGCCGTGCCGTCGGTTTATACGCGCTGAGGCGGTTGGCCGCCCGGGCGGCCTCTCCAAGAAAGTAAGAACCACCCCCGGCCCCTCCACGAAGGCGTGGAGGGAGTCGGATTGTGACTCCCCTCCAGCCCTTGCTGGAGGGGCCGGGGGTGGCACTTCCTTCAAACCTTCCTACCCAACCCACTCTGGCACGCCCTTTGCTAGTCTTCCCCCGATCCCTCGCGAGGTGTCGGGAAAATGACCAGTACGACCACCGTAACCAATGCCGTGCCGCAGGCCCGGGTGGATGCCGCCATCCGCTCCGCCGCGGCGCGCAGCGGCGTGGACTTTTCCTACCTCTACAATCAGGCGCGGGTCGAAAGCGGCTTCAACCCGAATGCGCGGGCCGGCACGTCCAGCGCCACCGGCCTCTATCAATTCCTCGACCAGACCTGGCTCTCCACCGTCGACAAGCATGGCGCGGCCAACGGTCTGGGCTGGGCCGCCAATGCGATCGAGCGCGGCGCGAACGGCCGCTTCCAGGTCAGCGATCCGGCGGTCCGCCGCCAGATCATGGATTTGCGCCGCAATCCGGAAGCCGCCAGCGCCATGGCCGCGGCTTACGCCAGCGACAATCGCGCGCATCTGGAGGCGCGCCTCGACCGGCCGCTTGAATCGGTCGATCTCTACATGGCCCATTTCCTCGGCGCCGGCGGCGCGAGCCGCTTCCTGCGTGCGCACGAAGCCAATCCCAACGCGTCGGCGGCGGCGAGCTTCCCGCGCGAGGCGGCGGCCAATCGCAACATTTTCTTCAAGCGTGGCGGCGGCGCCCGCACCCTCGACGAAGTCCGTAATCTGATGGGCAGCAAGCTCGGCGCCGGCGGCAATGTCGCGATGGCGCAGGCCCGCCCGGCCCAGGCGATCGCGCCGGCGCCGGCGACCAATCCGATGCAGTTCATGGACTCCGCTTACTCGCTCGAGGCGCTGCGCGACGGCACCAGCTTCGGCCCAACCATGCAGGTGCAACCGGAATATGCCCGGCTCGCCTATCTGATGCTCGCGGACCTCGGCGCCTGATATGACGACAATGGCGATGCACCGGGGGAATATGCTCGCGGCCGGCAAGGGCGCGGTGCTGCCGATCGCGATCCTGGCGCTGGTCGTGCTGATGATCATTCCGATCCCGGCCTTCCTGCTGGACGTCGGCTTCGTCGCCAACATCATGCTGAGCCTCGCGGTGCTGATGGTGGCGATCAATGTCGCCAAGCCGCTGGATTTCTCCTCCTTCCCGACCGTCCTGCTGTTTACGACCCTGCTGCGGCTGGCGCTGAGCGTCGCCTCGACCCGCGTGGTGCTGGTGAATGGCCATGAAGGTCCGGAAGCCGCGGGCCACGTCATCCACGCCTTCGGCAGCTTCCTGATCGGCGGCGATTATGCCGTCGGCATCTTCGTCTTCTTCATCCTGATGATCATCAATCTGGTGGTGATCACCAAGGGCGCGGGCCGCGTCTCGGAAGTCTCCGCGCGCTTCATCCTGGATGCCATGCCCGGCAAGCAGATGGCGATCGACGCCGATCTCAACGCCGGGCTTTTGACCCCCGAAGACGCCAAGCGCCGCCGCGGCGAAGTCGCCACCGAAGCCGAATTCTACGGCTCGATGGACGGTGCGTCCAAGTTCGTGAAGGGCGACGCGGTCGCGGGCGTGCTCGTGCTGATCGTCAACATCGTCGGCGGCCTGATCCTCGGCACCGTCAGCCACGGCCTGTCGCTGAGCGAGGCGGCCAGCATCTACATCCTGCTCGCCATCGGCGATGCGCTGGTGGCGCAGGTCCCGGCGCTCTTGCTGTCGATCGCCGCCGCCTCCATCGTCACCCGGGTCAGCTCGCCGGAAGATTTGTCCGGCCAGATCGCCAGCCAGTTCGGCTTTTCGCGCGCCTGGGGTCCGGTCGCGGTGATCCTGGCGATCCTCGGCATCCTGCCCGGCATGCCGCACATGATCGTGCTGCCGGCCGCCGCCTTCGCCGGCTATATCGCCTGGAAATTGCGCAAGGCCGAGCAGGCCAAGGCCAACATCCCGCCGCCCGCGCCCGTCGCGCCCAATCCGAGCGTGATCGGCTGGGACGAAGTGAGCGACGATGCGGCGCTTGGCGTGGAACTGGGCTACGGCCTCGTTTCCCTGGTCGACGAGCGCAAGAGCGCGCCTTTGATGGCCCGCATCACCGGCATCCGCCGCCAGCTTTCGCGCGAACTGGGCTTCGTCGTGCCGATGGTGCGCGTCCGCGACAATATGGCGCTGGCGCCCAATGCCTATCGGATCAGCGTCTCCGGCGTCGTCGTCGCCGAGGACGAACTCTATCCCGACGAATTGCTGGCGCTCGACAGCGGCGACTTGCTGAACCGGGTCGATGGCCGCGCCTGCAAGGACCCGACTTTCGGCCTCGACGCCGTCTGGATCGCGCCCGAGCGCCGGGCCGAGGCGGTGGTCGCCGGCTACACCGTGGTCGACGCCGCGACCGTCGCCGCGACGCACCTCAACCAGATCATCCAGAGCGCCGCCGCCGACCTGTTCGGCATGGACGAGGCGCAAAGCCTGCTCGACGCGCTGAAGGAGGCCGCGCCGCAGCTCGTCCAGAATTTGACGCCCAACCCGATGACGCTCACCTCCATCGCCAGCCTGTGCCGCGCCTTGCTGGCCGAGGGCGTGCCGCTGAAGGATTTCCGCCGCATCGCCGAAGCGATGGCCGACGTCGCCCGCGACGAGACCGATGCGGCGCAACTCGTGGAGCGCGTCCGCCAGCAGATTGGTGGCCTGATCGTGCAGACCATCGTGCCGGTGCGCATGCCGCTGCCGGTCATCACCCTCGACGCGACGCTGGAAGGCCTACTCGCCCAGGCGGTGCGGACCGGCCGCGATGCGCAGCATCCGATCGAGCCGGGCCTCGGCCAGAAGCTCGTCTCCGCCGTCGGCGCCATCGCCGGGCCGCTGATCGGCGAAGGCCGCCGCTTCGCGCTCGTCACCTCGCCGCTCGCCCGCCGCGCGCTGAGCCGGCTGCTGAGCCCGCATCTGCCCGACGTGCCGGTGCTGAGCTTCCTGGAAATTCCCGACGGCAAGCCCGTCGAAGTGATCGCCATCGTCGGCGGCGAAACGCCCCGGACATTGCTTGATGCGGAGATGAGTGCGTGAGTGATCGTAGAGCGCGTGTAATCGCCGTCGCCAGCGGCAAGGGCGGAGCGGGCAAGACCAATGTCAGCGTCAATCTGGCGGTGGCTTTGTCGCGGCTCGGCCGGCGCACGATGCTGGTCGATTGCGACGTGGGGCTGGCCAATGCCAATAT
>JBBSLM010000181.1:0-4983 GCA_038255245.1 Sphingomonadales bacterium | reverse complement strand
GGCCCCAATATCTCGATCGTATAGCCGCGCCGGTTCGACGGCGCGAAGCCGGGCACCCAGGCGCGGCCGTCCTCCATCGTGCCGTGCTGGGTCGATAGGATCGCGAAATCCTTGACCGCGTCGTTGCCGATCGCGGCACGGATCGTCGCGGCGAAATCGCCCGGGCCCGGGACCGTCGGGGCGAACGCGGCACGCAGGCCCGCGTCGGTCAGCATCAGATCCTCGACGAAGCTGTCCCCGCTCGCCGCATCCTTCACTTTCTTCCCGATAAACTCCCACTTCGCGCCGCCGGGCCGCTCGACCAGGCCGCTATGATAGAGCGTGTCGAAGGTGATCGCTTTGGTCTCGAAAATCTTCTTGAAGCCGTAATAATGGTCCTTGTCGGGATGGGTGATCACCGCCGCGGAGAAATTCGATTTCTTGCGGTAGGATTGGAAGCGGCCGGTGAGGAAGTCGCACATATGATCGCCTTCCCCGGCGTCGATCACGATGATGCGTTCGTTGGCGTCGCGCTCCGGGGTGATCAGCACCGAGCCGTCGCCCTGGCCGACATCGACGAAGATGATCTCCAGCGGGCGCGTTGCAATGGTGAAGCGGCGCTCGATGGTCAGCAGCCTGCGCTTGGCCGGATCGGGATCGCTCCACGACCAGCGCACCGCGACCATCGGCGAACTGCCATCGTCGGCCGGATCGATCTCCAGCCAGTCGCCCCAGAGCACCTGGCGGTATTTCTTGCCCGATGCGTCGAACAGATAGACGGGCTTATTGTCGGCCGGCAGGTCGACGAACAGATGCGCCATGACCGCTCTCCCCTGTGCAACGCGATCCCGATCTTATCACAGACTGACGGGCGGCGGCGACAAGACAGGTCCATTCTGCCGGTAATGCTTCAGCCCAGCGCCTCCGCGAGCAGTGACCCGCGCCCCGTCACGCCGTAGATCGCGGTCGGGGGGAAGCTATCCTGCAAACGCCTCGCGACCAGGCGCTGGCCGATCAAGCCCTTCAGGGTCAATGACAAAGCGCGGGGGCTGACGGGCGCGAGCGCTTGCTCCAGTTCCGAGAAGCGCCGCCAGCCTGGGGCGACCTGGCTCAGCACCGGCAGCGACCAGCGGCCGAGGTCGCTTGGCTCAAGCCCCAGCCTTCGTCGCGCCGCCATCACTTCCGCGCACCAGGCGGCGATTGCTGCACCTTCTCCCCGCAGCAAATAGTCCGGCCGCAGCGGGTGGCCGTGGCCGGGGTTTGGCGCGATCCAGCCATAGCCGACCATCTGCTCGACCACCCGGCGCACCATCGACCGCGACGTGCCCAGCCGGTGCAGCAGGGCCGCCACGCGGAAGCCGCCGCCCTCATGCGCCATCGCCATCGCCGGCACGAACCAGCGGCTCCCAGACAGGCGCGACAAGGTCTCTGCACGAACCATTCGACGAGAATGCAATTTACTATACAAATAGTCAATCAGATCGATTCGGGGGATTTCAGATGGGCATATCATTCGATGGCGGGCTGACCTGCTCCTGCAGCGCGACGGACCTCGACCGCACGATCGCCTGGTACGAAAAGGTGCTGGGCTTTGAACTGATCTACAAGCGCGACGACATCGCCTGGTGCGAGATGAAGAGCCCGGTCGCCAACGTGAATGTCGGCTTCGGCATCAAAGAAGAAGGCGCGGGCGGGCCGGGCGGCGCGGTGCTGACCTTCGGCGTGACCGATATCGAGGCGGCCAAGGCCGAACTCGATCGCCATAATGTCCGCCAGGATGGCGAGATCATGGAAATCCCCGGCATGGTGAAACTGCTGACCTTCTTCGATCCCGACGACAATGCGCTGATGTTCTATCAGGATTTGAGCGCCGCCCATGGCTAGGGGCCGGCCCGAATTCGCTGCTCACATCCTGACCCGTGCCGAATAGTCCCGCCACGGTTGCCCCTGCGCCCACGCGGGTCTAAGCGACCCCGCGTCGGGCCGCGTCCTGCGGCCTCATGGAATAGCTGGAACGGGAGGGCCCGCATGGCTCGCAAGAAGATCGCGCTCATCGGCGCCGGCAATATCGGCGGCACGCTCGCGCATTTGGCGGCGCAGAAGGAATTGGGCGACATCGTCCTGTTCGACATCATGGACGGCATTCCGCAGGGTAAGGCGCTGGACCTGAGCCAGTGCGGACCGGTCGAGGGCTTCGACGCGAAGATCAGCGGCACCAGCGACTATGCCGACATCGCCGGCGCCGACGTCGTGATCGTCACCGCCGGCGTCCCCCGCAAGGAAGGGATGAGCCGAGATGATCTGCTCGGCATCAATCTGAAGGTGATGAAGGCGGTCGGCGAGGGCATCAAGGCGAATTGCCCCGACGCGTTCGTGATCTGCATCACCAACCCGCTCGACGCGATGGTCTGGGCGCTGCGCGAATTTTCCGGACTGCCGCACAACCGCGTCGTCGGCATGGCCGGCGTGCTCGATTCGGCCCGCTTCAGCCATTTCCTTGCCGAGGAATTCGGCGTGTCGGTGAAAGACGTGAACACGTTCGTGCTCGGCGGCCATGGCGACACGATGGTGCCGGTTGTCCAGTACAGCACCGTCGCCGGCATCCCGGTGCCGGACCTGATCAAGCAGGGCCGCTCGACGAAGGAAAAGATCGACGCGATCGTCGCCCGCACCCGCGGCGGCGGCGGCGAGATCGTGAAATTGCTGAAGACCGGCTCGGCTTTCTACGCCCCGGCCGCCTCCGCGATCGCGATGGCCGAATCCTATCTGGGCGACCAGAAGCGCCTGCTGCCCTGCGCCGCGCACCTGACCGGCCAGTACGGCGTCGACGATCTCTATGTCGGCGTGCCCGTGATCATCGGCAAGGACGGCGTCGAGCAGATCGTCGAGATCGAGCTGGACGACGAGGCCAAGGCCAATCTCACTGTGTCGGTCGATGCGGTGAAGGAGCTGCTGGTGGCGTGCAAGGGCATCGATGAGAGCTTGGCGTAAATCGGTACTGTTTCTTTCGATCGGTACCGCCTGCGGATGCCAGTTCGGACCAACTGATCGTCAGATGGACGCGCTGAACGGCTGCACTGCTCGGTGGACTGCTGAGTTTCCCGACCTCTACGGGGGTGACGACGAGACCGCGAAACGGCGCCAGCTAGCGGTTATGGATCCGGAAGGGATTGGGTTCGAGGCGGAAGGACGGTTTGAGTTTCGACAGCCGCCCGATAAGTGGCGAGATGGTTATGACAGACAGTTCCGTTGCATCGGCAACATCCGCGAGCGTCGCATCGAAGAGGTGAGCGACGGCGTTGTAACTCGCCGGGCCCCAGCAGGAATCTTTTGGAGTTTTTGAATGAGCATTCTCGTCAACGCCAACACCCGCGTCATCACCCAGGGCATGACCGGCGAAACCGGCACCTTCCACACCCAGCAGGCGCTCGCCTACGGCACCAAGATGGTCGGCGGCGTCACGCCGGGCAAAGGCGGGCAGACCCATATCGGCCTGCCGGTGTTCGACACCGTCGCCGAGGCCGTGGCCGCGACCGGCGCGGACGCCAGCGTGGTCTATGTGCCGCCGCCCTTCGCCGCCGATTCGATCCTCGAGGCGATCGAGGCGCAAGTGCCGCTGATCGTCGCCATCACCGAAGGCGTGCCGGTGCTCGACATGGTCCGCGTGAAGCGGGCGCTTACCGGCTCCAGGTCGCGCCTGATCGGCCCGAACTGCCCCGGCGTGCTGACCCCGGACGAATGCAAGATCGGCATCATGCCGGGCAGCATTTTCAAAAAAGGCAGTGTCGGCATCGTCAGCCGCTCGGGCACTTTGACATATGAGGCGGTGTTCCAGACCACGAATGCGGGCCTGGGCCAGAGCACAGCGGTCGGCATTGGCGGCGATCCGGTCAACGGCACCAATTTCATCGACGTGCTGGAATTGTTCCTGGCCGACGACGAGACCCGGTCGATCATCATGATCGGCGAGATTGGCGGCGCGGCCGAAGAGGAAGCGGCGCAATTCCTGGCCGATGAAGCCAGGCGCGGCCGTTCCAAGCCCACCGTCGGCTTCATCGCCGGCCGTACCGCGCCTCCCGGCCGCCGCATGGGCCATGCCGGCGCGATCGTCTCGGGCGGCAAGGGCGGCGCCGAGGACAAGATCGCCGCGATGGAGGCCGCCGGCATCCGCGTCGCCGCGAGCCCGTCCGAACTCGGCACCACGCTGGCGGACATGCTGGCGACGGCCTGAAATAAGATAGCAGAACCACCCCCGGCCCCTCCAGCAAGGGCTGGAGGGGAGTCGCAACCTGACTCCCCTCCACGAGTTCGTGGAGGGGCTGGGGGTGGTTCTTCTTTCTCTCGCAAACCTCTCGTACCCGCCACAAACGTGGCAACTCTTATCCCCTCGGGGGTTCAAAGCATGGACTGCACAGTCTAGATAGCCGCCATCCTGTCACTTCCCGGCGCAGAACTGAGATCCCCCATGGCCCGCGACGCTGATTCAACCGACCTGCTGGAAGGGGTGAGCCCCGCTTACCTGCAGTCGCTGCAGGCGCGCTTTGCCGCCGATCCCAACAGCGTCGGCGCCGAGTGGCACACTTTGCTCGGCGGCCTGGAACGCGCCACGGGGCCCAGCTGGGCGCGCCCCAACTGGCCGTTGCCCGATACCGACGCGACCATTGCCGGCTTCGATCCCACCCAATCCGCGATCGATCGCCCCGCCGCCGCGCCGGTGAAGCTCGCGCCCGCTGCTCCAGCTGCCCCCGCGGCCGCGCCGGACCAGAATGCGATCATCCAGGCGGCGCAGGACACGGTCCGCGCGATGATGCTGATCCGCACCTATCGGGTGCGCGGCCATCTCGCCGCCGATCTGGATCCGCTCGGCCTCACCAAGCGCGAACTGCCGGACGATCTGACGCCCGAATTTCACGGCCTCGATCCCAAATCGACCAGGCCGATCTATCTGGACGGCGCCTTGGGCTTCGAATTCGCCACGGTGGCGGAGATCGTCGCCACCTTGCG
>JBBSLM010000180.1:0-4988 GCA_038255245.1 Sphingomonadales bacterium | reverse complement strand
GCTGTCCCGAGGAAGGCGCGGCGTGTGAACATGCTCATCTCCTCAGGAACTCTGGCGCGACCAGCAGGAGGGCGAGCCCCTGCCCCGGACTCTCCGCCCGTTCGATCGCCTGTGCTGTCGCCGGCGACAAGGCATTGGGAAACAAACGCGCGGCCAGTGCGCGCGCGTCGATCTGGCTGGCGGCGCGCCCGGCCATCCGCTCGGCCGCCTCGACCCGCCGCACCAAAGCGTCGGGCCCGGCCCACGCACTGGCAATATCGTCCCAGCCAGCGGGCGACCCCGGCCGCCACACCGGCTGCCCGAGCTGTTGCATCAGCCCCGCAAGCTGCTGCCCCTGCACCTCGCGCGTGCCCAGCGCCCGCAGCGCGGACAGCGACCATTCCCACGGCGACTTGAACTTGACCGGCGCCGCTGCCCACGCTTCCGGCGCGGCGATCAGCACCCGGTACATGGCCGGCAACGAGCCGTTGCTGGCAAGATATGCCTGGGCCAGCCGCCCGACGAGCGGGGCCGGCGGGGCATCCCCGGCGAAATGCCGCGCCAATTTGAAGGCGAGATGATGGGCCGTCTTCGGATGCGCCGCCAGATCGGCCAGCACCGCCCGCGCCTGCGCCTCGCCCTGCTGCGCATAGCTGCGGCCCATGATCATCCGCGTCCCCGGCTCGTGGATCATCTCGGCGAAGGTGAAGTCGCCGGGCGCGCCGCTTAACCCGATAAAGCGCGCGCCGCGACCGCGCGTCAGCCCGCTGACCGACCATCCGGTCATTGCCCGCGCCAATTCCGTCACGTCGCTCTGCCCATAACCGCCGTCGACACCGAGCGTGTGCAGCTCCAGGATTTCGCGCGCGAGATTCTCGTTCAGGCCGGCCTGACGCAATGCCGGCCGATTGCGGAAGCGCTGGACCAGCGGAGAACCCGGCCCGATCGACTGCGCCTGATCGAGGTAGAGCAGCATCGCTGGATGCTGTTCCACGGCCAGCAGCATGTCGGGGAAGCGGCCCAGCACATGCGGACGGATCGCTTCCATCTCCAGCATCCCGCCGAGCGCGATGACCGGCAATTTGTCGACGGAGATGGCGAAATGATTGGCCCAGAAATGGACCAGCCGCTCGACGAACGGCGACGGCGTTTCCAGTGCGGCATTGGCCCGCGCCGCGACCAGGCTAAGGTAAGTCGATCGCGCCTCACCGCGAATGTAGCGGCGCAGCTGCTGCGGCAGCCCGGCAAGCTCGTCATTGGGATCTGCCGGCGTCTCCTGCATCAGCTGGGCGCCAGACCGTTGCCGGCGGGGTCCCATTTCCCGGCGCAAGCCGCGCAGCTCTTCGAAATAACTGGCGAGCGCCCCGGCGATGTCAGCGCGGGCAGGCAGTGAAGCCAGAGCCGCCGGGCGCGGCTGGAAAGCGGCATATTGCGCTTCCAGCCAGCGGGCCGGGTCAGACGGGGCGCCATCTTCGGGGCGAGCGCCAAGGCCAAAGCGGTTCAGGGCTATTGCGGGACCGGACATCATAATCTCCGTGCGCATCCAGTTCCGATGCTAGCGGCGCGAACGGCGTTTCGCAGTCCTAAATTTGTCGCCAATCGTCGCAGCCCGTCAGAACCCCTCCGGCATCTCCGCCGGGCCGACCAGTTCCTCGTGCCGGCGGATCGCATAGCGGTCGGTCATGCCGGCGATATAGTCGCCGATCGCCCGCAGCCCGGCCACCGCGTCGCCGTCCTCCGGCCGCCAGGCGTCCGGCAACAGCGCGGGGTCGGCGCGATAGGCGGCGAACAGATTGGCGATCAATTGCTGCGCCCGCCGCTTCACCGGTAGCACCGCCGGCGCATCATACATCCGCCGGTACAGGAACGCCTTCAGCGCTCTTTCCTCCGCCGCCATCCCGTCCGAGAAGGCCGCCAGCGCCCGCCCCGCCGCCCGCACGTCGTCCGGGCTCTGTGGGTTGGCCTCAGCCACCCGCTTACGCGTCTCCGCGAGCAGATCGCCGACCATCACCCCGATCTGGTGCCGCACCAATTCCGGCGCCAACCGCGCCGCATCGACATCCGAGAACGCCTTGCGCACGCCCTCCCAGCTCCGCCGGACGAGCGGAACTTCCAGCACCTCCTCAAGCGAGAAGAGCCCCGCCCGCAGGCCATCGTCGATGTCGTGATTGTCATAGGCGATGTCGTCCGCCAGCGCCGCGATTTGCGCCTCCAGGCTGGGCCATGTGTCCAGCCCGAGCCCGAACTCGGCATCCGCCTGCGCCAGCGCCCAGCTCGGCCGCGTGACCGGGCCATTATGCTTGGCCAGCCCCTCCAGCGTCTCCCAGGTCAGATTGTAACCGTCGAAGCGCGGATAGGGCCGCTCCAGCGTCGTCAGCAGTCGCAGCGTATGGGCATTGTGATCGAAGCCGCCGCCATCGGCCATCGCCGCGGTAAGCGCATCCTCCCCGGCGTGGCCGAACGGCGGGTGGCCGATGTCGTGCGCCAGCGCGAGCGCCTCGGTCAGATCCTCGTTCAGGCCCAGCGCGCGCGCCACCGCCCGGGCGATCTGCGCGACTTCCAGACTGTGCGTGAGCCGGACCCGGAAATGGTCGCCATCGGGGATGACGAAGACCTGGGTCTTGCCGCGCAGCCGCCGGAAGGGGACGGAATGGATAATCCGGTCGCGGTCGCGCTGGAAGGCGTCGCGGGGGCCGCGCGCGCTGGCGTCGCTCTCATGATGGAGCCGCCCGCGGCTCGCCGCCGGCCGGGAGGCATAAGGGGCGGAATTCATCGCCCGGCGGGCAGCCGCTCGACCTCGGTCCCGGCGCTGCTGGTCCAGGCCATCGACTGGATGTCCTTTTGCCGCAGCGTGTTGACGAACGCCCGCGCCGCCGCATCGGTCGGGAACGGCCCGACCAGCAAGCGGTGGCTGCTGCCGATCGGCGCCGTATGAGGGGTCTGCCGGGCCAGTTCGGGCACCGCGCGGCGCATGCGGGTGATCTCGTAATTGAAGCCGGCGCGGTTGCTCGAGACGCCCAGCTGCACCCAGATGCGCGAGGGGTGGGCGTTGCGGGGAGCGGGCGTGCGCGCAGTGGCGGCGCCGGTGCGGGTCGCGGCGTTGCTGGCGCGGGCTGGTGTGGTGGCGACCGGCGCTGGCCTCGCGGCGCGGGGGCGCGGCGTGCTGGTCCGGGCGGGCGGGGTCGGTCGCGGGGTGGCGACCGGGGTTTCGACTGGCAGCGCCGAGACCACGGCAGCCACGTCGGAGAAAGCCGGACCGGCCGGGGCGGGCACCGGCGTCTCGCGACGGGTCAAATTCTGCACCGGGGCGGCGCGGACCGGCGTAGCGCGGGCCGGCGGCGGCGCAGTGGCCTCGACCCGGGCCGGAGCCGCTGGCGCGGCACCGCTGTTCCACACCGCCAGATTGGCGGCGGCAGCATCGACCGGCTCGTCCTCGGCTGCAGGCTGGGGATCCGCGGGTGCCGGATCTGGCCGGGGCTGGAAGGCGGCAGCCAGCTGCACCGGACGCACGGGGGCCGAAGCAACGGGCGGCGGTACCGTCTCGGCGTCGGCGACACGAGCGGTCGGAACACGCGGCCCGCCCTGCGCGCCGCCGGCCAATATGGGTTGCTCAAGCGAAGCAGTGCTTATCCGCAATGGTTCGTGCGGATGCGGCTGCCGGATCGCGGTCGCGACCCCGGCGGCGGGCGCGACGGTTGCGGCCGGACGCCGCACGGCGGTCGTGCTGGAGGCTTCGGTCCAGCCGCCACGCGGCGTCCCGGCATTGCGCGCGGTCGCGTTGCGATCCGATGCCGGGCCACCCGGCGCAGAAGCATTGCCGGTGACGCCGCCAGGACGGCGACGCGGGGTCGATGCATCGGCCAACGCGACCGGCAGGCGGGCAGAAAGCGCACCCGCGCCGCCACCGGCGAAAGCCAGCGCCGCCGGATCAGCCTCGGACCGGGCCGATGCCTGACGAGCCGCCCCGTTGCCCGGCACGCGGCCAAGATTTGCGGCAGCGGCCATGTCGCCCGGCGACAAGGAGGCCATGCGCGTCAGGAAGGGCGCCAGCGCCCCGGCCTGCTGCGCATTCAGCGCGCCATTGGCCGCGGCGCTCGCGCCCTGTGCGTCACCCGACAGCGCGAGCACCATGATGCGCGCCCGCTGCCCTGCCCGGTCGCCGCCGCGGACCTGCGGTTCGATCAGCCGCAGCGCGGCTTCGCGCTGCCCGCTGATCGCCAGGCTCAGCGCCAGGCGGCGGCGCACTTCGGCGTCGTCGCGATGACGCAGGCTGGCGAGATAATCCTGCTGCGCCCGCGCCGTCTGCCCGATCATGTCGTAAGCAAGCCCCCGATCGCCGAGCAGTTCGTTCACCGGCGCCCCTGCGGCCGCCGCTTCGGCGAACAGCGACAAAGCCGTCTCGGGCCGGCCGATACGGACATTGGCGGCAGCCATGCCGGCCTTCACGCGCGCGTCGTTTGCGGCAAGCTGGTCGGCGCGGGTAAAGAAGCCGAGCGCGCCCTGCCCGTCGCCCATCGCCAGGGCGGCGCGGCCGGTCGCGACAAGCTGGCTCACGCTCTGCGGATTGGCGGCGAGGTCGGCCAATTGCTGACGCAAATCCGCGCCAGGCGCCGGCGTCGCCGCCGCGCCTTGCGCATGCGCGGCGCCGGCAAGCGCAAAACTAGCCGAAACCGCGGCAGCAAGCGCGCCACGGAAACCCCATCCCCGGTGATGCCTCATATCCCGATTAGAACCGGATTTGGTTCGGCCCGCAATAACTTAAGCCGTCCCCCTGCGGCGAGGCGGTGTGGGAAAGGGATGGATTGCCTCCGGACCCGGTAAGACAGCCGGGCCCGGCAGCAGTCCGAATTACTGGCCGTCCGGCTCGCCTTCGCCTTCGCCTTCGGGGGCGACAGCGCCCGGAGGCGCGATATTGCCGGCGCGCTCCTGCAGGCATTGCGCAAGCGCCGACGCGAAACGCTGCTGGCCCTCGGGAGTCTGCGCGGCGGCCAGCACGTCGGTCGTGCCCG
>JBBSLM010000179.1:0-5010 GCA_038255245.1 Sphingomonadales bacterium | reverse complement strand
TGGCCGCGCTGGCGGCGAGCATCCTCGTCCCCGGCGCAAGCCTGCACGCGGCCGAATTTGCGGCGTCGCAACAGCAGGCGCCCGCCGCGCGCACCCTGAATGTGCCGGCCAATAGCGCCTGGCAGCATGCCGAGACCGAGCTTGTCCTGCCGCCGCGGCTGGCGGACCTGCGCCGCGTTTCGATCCGCGATCTCGGCCAGGACGAACTCGACATCATCGCGGAATATCAGGGCGAAGACGGGACGGTGGCGACGGTCTATCTGTTCAAATCGGGCCTGCCCAATCCGTCCATCTGGTTCGATCGGGCGCTGTACGCGGTCCAGGCGAGGTTGCGCGGGCAAGGCGGCACGGCGGTGCACGCGGCGACCGCTTTCACCCCCGCCGGGCGAACCGGAGGCGGCGGGCTGCTGACCGCATTCGACGTCGCCGGTGGCGGCACCGCGCTCGCGCTCGTGCCGGCCGCGCCGCGCTTCCTGTTGAAGGTGCGGATCAGTTCGGCCGGCCGCGACGCGGCTCGGCTGCGGGCCGATCTGACCCGGCTGCTCGGCGAGGTGCGCTGGCCCGCCTGGCCGCGCGAGCCCGGCGCATCGGCGGTCGCGATCCAGCCCTGCGCGCAACCGCTGCGTACCCGCCGGGCGCGGCAATTGCCCGATGACCCGGTGAGCGGCCTGCTGAACGCTTTGGGCGCGGCCGTTCCCATGCCCGTTCCGGCGGGCGGCAGCTATTGCCGCGAAGCCGGGCCGACTCCCGTTCGCGGCGTCTACCGGCTGAACGCCGCGACCAATGGCTATGTGATCGCGCTCGGCGATTCCGGTCTGGCGCTGAGCGCGGGGCCGACCTTGACGATCGGCGGACCGCAGGACGGCCGGCCGCGCGGGAACCAGATCAGCCTGATCTTTCACGACCGGGAAAGCACGGCGCTCCTGCCTGCTTTCGATCGTCTTCCCCCGCCGGAGCAGGCTTTGCAGACCCTGACGAGCGGCCGCGCCACGATGCGGATCGAGACGCGCCGCTAATTGACGGCGATGTCGCGCCATTCACCGGGCGCGATCCGCTCGACGGTCCAATCGCCCACCGCCCACCGAACGAGGCGCAAGGTCGGAAATCCCACCGCGGCGGTCATGCGGCGGACCTGACGGTTGCGGCCTTCGCTTATGGTGAGCTTGAGCCAGCTGTCGGGGACGCTCTTGCGGAAGCGGACGGGCGGGTTGCGGGGCCACAGGGCGGGCGGCTCGATCAATTCGGCCTCGGCCGGGCGGGTGCGGCCGTCCTTCAGGTCCACGCCTCCGCGCAGGCGGTCGAGCGCCGCTTCGTCGGGCACGCCCTCCACCTGCACGAGGTAAGTCTTGCCCAGCTTGAACTTCGGATCGGCGATTCGCGCCTGCAGCCGGCCATCGTCGGTCAGCAGCAGCAGCCCCTCGCTGTCGCGATCGAGGCGCCCGGCGGGATAGACGCCCGGCACGTCGATACAGGCCGCCAGAGTCGGATGCCCGCTGCCCTCGTGGGTGAATTGCGAGAGCATGCCATAGGGTTTGTTGAACAGGATCAGGCGGGGCATCGATTTCTCCCCTGCTGCGGAACGGATCGGCTTTCAATCCACCGAGCGGGTCTCCGCCGCTTGCCCGCCTTCCGCGCCGCGCTTAGGCTGGCGCCCTGAGGGGGAGGGCAAGATGTTGAGACTGTTCCTGTTTGCGATGCTCGCGGTTGCGGCTCCGGTTACCGCTTCGGCGCAGCCCCGGGAAGCGGCCGCCGGCATCTGGGAGCGCCGCGACGGGCGATCGACCTTCGTCGCGGCCGGTATCGGTCTGCCCAATTCGGCCGGCACGGTGACGCTGGCCCAGTTGGCCGAATTCAGCAGTCACGGCAACGGGATGGATAACGTAGCCCAATTCTCTTCGCCGGACCGGGAGGTGTTCGCGACCGTCTATATCTATTCGCCGAACCTGCCGCATGCCGGCCTGACCGCTTTCATGACGGACGACGTGGTCCGCGCCAGTGGCGGCTCCGATCTCGAGGCGGGCCAGCCGCGACTCGTCTCCGCCGGGGGCCAACAGGCGGCCGCCATCCGCACGGACTACCGGCACTATCGCGGCAATCTCGCCAGCAGCGCCGCGTTTCTGAAGGTCGGTCAGTGGATTGTGAAGATCAGGGTTTCCGGCCCGGAAGCGCGCCGCGACGAGGTCGAACGTGCCATCACAGCCCTGCTCGCAGGGATCAGCTTCCAGCCGGACAAGGCGGCGCGTGCGCCGGAACTCCTCGCCATAACCGGCTGTCCGCAAGCAGCGAGCACCCGCGCCGCCCCCCTTCCGAGCGACACCACGGACGATCTTGCAGAGGCCCTGAGCGGCGCGGTCGAGGGTGACGAGCACACACGTGAAGCCGACGGGCCGAGCCTGCTTGCGCCACGTTTCGGGACTGCCTGGTGCCTGTCTTCCCGCGCGCGGATCGGCAATTCGAGCTTCCCGATCCTGCGGTCGCTAATGCCCTCGACACCGCCCCGCCAACGCAGTGTGCTGGTCTTGCTGCTCACCGATGCCGGCACCCTGCTGGAGGTGGTCGAGACGCACCGGGAGGGCCGCTACGTGCTGTTTCACCATCAGATCGGCCGCACCCAGCTGCTCGCCGCCTTCGACGGCGTTCCGACCGACAGCCAGATCAGCGACATCCTCTCCGGCGCGGATCGCGTCAACGGCCGCGTCCGCGCGACCATTAGCCAGAATGCGAGTGGCGATCGGGATGTCGGTATCACTGCCCCGCCACCTGCGGCACCTTCGACCTGACGCATCTCGTCGTCGCGTCGGGCGAGTTCGAAATTGCCAAGAAAAAGCGCGGGAAAGGCCCTGCCCTTCCCGCGCCTGATCTCAATCAGAGAGGTCTACCAGCGACGCCAGCGGTTGTTCCAATTCTGCCAACGCCCGCTCGCGCGCGCGCGGTTCAGTTCGCGGCGGCATTCGCGCAATTCGCGGTTGAACTGGCGGCGATTCTCGGCGCGGCGCAATTCGCGGCGGCACTCACGGCGCTCCTGCCGGACCTGACGGTTCCGATAATTGCCGCGGCGGCGCTGTTCGCTGGTGGCACTCGTCTCCACGGCGGAGCTAAGATTCGAAGTGGTTCCGGCCGCCGGCACGGCCGCGCTTGCCGGAACAGCGACGACCATCAGGCCTAGGGTAAGCAACAGTCTCTTCATCGACTATCTCCTGCACAGGTGACGGGCCTGTTCCGTCACCCGGCGGACTGCCGATGCGATTTCGAAACTGCTCGCCACGGGCCGCCAACGCGCGATCCTGGCTTGCGATCCATCCGGGCTGGCAGGCCGAGCCAGTAGTGCGACGGGGCCCTCAGCGCACCTCGTCGTCGCGATAGGCGAGCTCGAAATTGCCGTAGCGGCGGCCGGCGACGAACAGGGGCACGAAGACGTTCTTCACCGGCAGATATTTTCCTCCGCCCAAGTCCATCCCGTAAGTGGCGAGCATCGCCTCTTTGTCTGAGGCAAGCGCGCGGCGGGTGATGTCGTCGATGAAATTGCGGCGGTTGCGGCAATGTTCGGCATTCCAGGCCGCATCCGGCCCCTGCGGCTGCGAACGGGCGCTGATGTGGGTGGGCAGATAGCCGTTGATGTCGGTGATCGCGGTGGCGATCAGGCGCGGCTGATCGGCCATGAGCCGGTCGAGGATCGGCTGAACGTGACGGTCGGCAAAGTCGCAGAAGCGGACTTCCAGCTGGACCGGGTTGGTCCCCGGCATTTCGCGATAATCGGTGTCGAAGACGTCGGCTTCGCTGACTTCGCTGCGCGAAATGCCGGCGTCGATCGCCGCCTTGATCTCGCGCGCCGCGCCCTGGGCGTAGCGGATGAACGGGGTGTCATCGATCGCGACGCCGGAGCTGGCGAGCCGGTCGAGCATCTCGTTCGACAGCAATTCCAGCCGTCCGAGCCGCTCATGCGCTTCGGTGAGCTGGCCGCCATTGGCGCGGGCGTCGGCGGCGAAGGCCTCGAGGCCGCTTTTCATCCGGTCGACGCTTTGCTGGATGAGGCTGGTCGACTGGGCGATGCCGCTGGTCTGCCGATCGACCATGCCGACCAGATCGGCGACGTCGCGCACCGTGTCGTCAATCTGCGTGAACGTGCCCTGCGCGACGCGGCTCTTTTCGACGCCGGCCTTGATCTCGCTGGTCACCGCTTCGGCTTCGCGAGTCAGCGAGGCGACCGTGGAGGCGATTTCGCTGGTCGCGGCGCGAGTGTCGTGCGCCAGTTTCTTCACTTCCGCCGCGACCACGGCGAACGACCGGCCAGCCTCGCCCGCGCGCGCCGCCTCGATCGTGGCGTTGAGGGCGAGCATGTTGGTCTTCTTGGCGATCGTCTCGATGCTCGCGGAGACGCGCTGCACGCCGTTCATCGCCTCGGCGAAACCGGCCATGCGCTCGCCAAGCTGGACAACCAGCCCGGTCAGGCCCTTGAACACGCCGATCGTATCCTCGATCGCCGCGCGCCCCTGTTCGAGCTTTTCGCGCGCCTGCTCGGCGAGCATGTGCGCCTCGTCGGTCGAATCGGCGACCTGGGCCTGATCGCCGAGCAAGCGCCCGGTGACCTGCTCCAGTGCATCCAGGGTTTTGAGATTGGCGGAAATGCGCCCCGACACGCCGGCGACATAGCCGCTGACGTCGCTGCACTCGATCGCCAGCCGCCCGCAATTGCGCGCGACCTGGCTGATCGCCTCGCTGTCAGCCCGTTCCGTCAGCGAACTCGCCAAGGTGCCGTCCCCGTTTTTCGTTTGTCTGGCGGCAGGTTAGGTCGAAGTGGTTGAAGGCGGGTTAACCACGGGACGGCCTGTTAGCCTCGGATAGCGTCGGAGAACGCGACCTACATAACTCTCTTGCCATCTCCGCGGCGGCTTTCGCTACTGGATCAAGGCCCGGAAACAGCGAAGATCGCGTTACGCCGAGCCTTGCTAGCTCAGCCAAAATTCCCCGCTTGTTCTTACCCAAGACCGGGATACTCATTATCTCCGAGTC
>JBBSLM010000178.1:0-5018 GCA_038255245.1 Sphingomonadales bacterium | reverse complement strand
GTCCACTGTCCGGCGCATCGACAACATTGTCATGCCGGACCTGATCCGGCATCCACCTTGACGTCCGGACACCCGAAAGAAGGTGGATCCCGGATCAAGTCCGGGATGACGATGTCTCAACCAAAGACCAATCACTTCACGACAGCTGACGGGGTGCAGCTCGCCTGGCATGAAATGGGAGAGGGCAGGCCGCTGGTCCTGATCCACGGGCTGTTCTCCAACGCCTTCACCAACTGGATTCGCTTCGGCCATGCGGCGCAGATTGTGGGGCGGGGCTTTCGCGTGATCATGCCGGACCTGCGCGCGCATGGGGACAGCGGCAAGCCGCACGATGCGGCGCTCTATCCCAAGGATGTGCTGGCGCGCGACGCGCTGGCGCTGATCGCGCATCTGGCGCTGACGGACTATGATCTTGCCGGCTATTCGCTTGGCGCGCGCACCTCGGTGCGGGCGATCGCGCGCGGGGCGAGGCCGCAGCGGCTGGCTCTGTGCGGGATGGGGCTGGAGGGTCTGCTCGGCACGGCCGGACGGGCGGACCATTTCCGCCAGATTCTGCGCAATCTCGGCAGGCACGAGCGCGGCTCGCCGGCGTGGATGGCGGAGGCATTTCTGAAGACCACCAAAGGCGATCCGGAAGCGCTCCTGCTCCTGCTCGACAGCTTCGTGAACGTCAGCGAAGCGGACCTCGACGGGCTGACCATGCAGACGCTGATCGTCGCGGGGGATGAGGATCTCGACAACGGCTCCGCGCCGGCGCTGGCGGAGCGGCTTGCGAACGCGCGCTATGTCGAGGTTCCGGGTGGGCACATGAGCGCGGTCACGAAGCCGGAGCTGGGGCAGGCGCTCGCTGACTTCTTCGCTTGACCCTGTCCCGTGCCAGCGCGAGGAAAGCGCGGGGGGCTGGTAAAGAAACAGGCAAGAGGATGCGTCACATGAAAGCCCGGGTCTCCCTCATCGCCAATGCCTCTCTGCTGGCGGCCGCCTTCGCGCTCGCCGGCTGCGCCACCGCCACGGCGGGTGAGCGGGCGGATGCGACCACGCCGGTCGCGGCCGAGCCCGGTCCCGATCAGGCCGCTTCGACGACACCGGTCGCGCCGACCGCGGCCGAGGCCGACGCCTTCATCGCCCGCGTCGAGCGCGAGGCGCGGGAGTTCTCGACGATTAGCAGCCGCGCGCAATGGGTGAACGCGACCTACATCACCCAGGATACGGACGCGCTCGCCGCTTATTTCGGCACGATCGGCACGGAGATGGGCGTGCGCTACGCCAATGAGGCAGCGCGCTTCCAGAGCGTTCCCGACCTTTCCTACGACACACGGCGCAAGCTCAACATCCTGCGCTCCTCGCTCGTCCTGCCGGCGCCGAGCCGCGATGGCGCGGCGGCGGAGCTGAACAACCTCTCCACCGAGTTGCAGTCCCAATATGGCCGCGGCCGGGGGACGATGAATGGAGAGACGCTGACCGGCAACGAGATTGAGGCGCGGATGGGGACGGTCCGCAACCCGGCCCAGTTGCAGGAGATGTGGACCAGCTGGAACGACAATGTAGGCGGCCCGATGCGGCCCGGCTATCAGCGGCTGACCGCGATCGCCAATGAAGGCGCCGACGAGCTTGGCTTTGACGATGTCGGGGCGATGTGGCGCTCGCGCTACGACATGACGCCGGCGGAGTTCGAGGCGACCACCGAGCGGCTGTGGAACGAGGTGAAGCCGCTTTACGAGGCGCTGCATTGCTACACGCGCGCGGGCCTCAACCGGCAATATGGCGACGAAGTGCAGCCCGCGACCGGGCCGATCCGCGCCGATCTGCTCGGCAATCTGTGGGCGCAGGAATGGGGCAATATTTACGACGTGGTCGCGCCGCGTGGCGGCGGGCGGGAAGCCTATGATTTGACCCAATTGCTGACCCGCGCCAATTACACGCCGGAGCGGATCGTGCGGCAGGGCGAGAGCTTCTTCTCGTCATTGGGCTTCGCGCCGTTGCCGGAGACCTTCTGGCAGCGGTCGATGATCACCCAGCCGCGCGACCGCGAGGTGCAGTGTCACGCCAGCGCCTGGGACGTGGACAATGTCGAGGATCTGCGCATCAAGATGTGCACCCGGGTGAATGGCGACGATTTCGTCACCGTCCATCACGAACTGGGCCACAATTATTACCAGCGGGCCTACAACCAGCAGGGCTTCCTCTATCTCGACAGCGCCAACGACGGCTTCCACGAGGCGATCGGCGACATGATCGCCTTGTCGGTGACGCCGGAATATCTGGTGCAGGTCGGACTGCTGCCGCAGAACCAGATGCCGACGCCGGAGCAGGATCGCCGGTTGCTGCTGCGCCAGGCGCTCGACAAGATCGCCTTCCTGCCGTTCGGGTTGCTGGTGGACCGTTACCGCTGGGGCATCTTCAACGGCTCGATCGCGCCGGATCGCTATCAGGCGGCGTGGGACGAGATGCGGCTGCAATATCAGGGCATTCGCCCGCCGGTGGCGCGCACCGAGCAGAATTTCGACGCGGGCGGGAAGTATCACGTCCCGGCGAGCGTTTCCTACACCCGCTATTTCCTCGCCCGCATCCTGCAATTCCAATTCTACAAGGCGGCGTGCGACCAGGCCGGCTGGACCGGGCCGCTGCACCGCTGCTCCTTCTACGGCAACCGCCAGGTCGGCGAGCGGCTGAACGCGATGCTGGCCATGGGCGCGTCGCGGCCGTGGCCGGAAGCGCTGGAGGCATTCACCGGCTCGCGTGAGATGAGCGCGCAGCCGATGGTGGAATATTTCCGGCCGCTGCTGGGCTGGCTGGAAGAGCAGAACAGGGGGCGGCAATGCGGGTGGTGAGAGCAGTCGGGGCGCTCGCCGCGTTCGCGATCTCAAGCGGGGCGCCGTTAGCGCAAGCGCGGGTCGGGTTTATCAGCGGACCGGAAAACCCGCCCGGAGCCGGCATGATGCTCGCGGGGATGCTGGAAAATTTAGGCGCGTCAGACGGTGGTCCGGCGGCGACGCAAGTCCTGGGGGCCAATGAGGTGCTGCTCGAGCTCTCTGCTCGGGGCGTGGTCCGGACCCGCGCCGACACTGCAACGTTCCGCGTCAATCTAAGCGGGCATGGGTCAAACCCCACCGAAGCGCATACAGCACATGATGCGCGGCTCCGACAGATTACAGACGCGGTCCGTGCCGCAGGCATAGCGCAGAGCGATATTGAGACCTCTCGAGAAGGCGTGGCCGGACTGCCCGTCTTTGACGTGGAGGAGCCACCTCCGCCCGAGGGCGAAATGCCTGTGCCACAATCTTTTGTCGCCAGCATGACTACGATCGTTGTGCGAGACGTCTCGAAGGTCGAAGCCGTGCTAGCGGCGTTGCGGCAGATAGGCGCGCCGGTGAATTCTCCCCGTTACAGTCTGACTGAAGATGCTGCGCCACGGCGCGCCGCTCGAGCCAATGCCCTGGCCGCAGCGCGTTCTGATGCCGAAGCCTATGCATCGTCGCTCAGCATGCGGGTGGTCCGCTTGGTGCGCGTGACCGAACGTGGTGGATTTGATCTGATGAGCGGAATGTTCGGAGAAATGTTTGGACAGGGGCGCGGGCCAAGCGAATTTTTCGGACAGCCCGAGAATGGACAAGTGCCGACCGTCGTTCTCCTCGGCGTCGATTTCGTCCTAGCGCCGCGTTGAGCGGGAAGTCGTTCAGCCGACCTGTTCGATTCTGAAAGTTCCGGCGGGCGCGGGTTTCAGCACCTCGCCTGACGGCATTTCGGGATCGAGCCAGTCGCGCCATTGGTCGCGGCCGACCAGCACGACGCCGCGGCTGTGATAGGGGGCGACGTCGGGGCCGGGGGGCAAGGTCAGCAATGTGTACGCCTCGCCCACCGAGGCGTCGCGGCGCCACAGGCCGGCGAGGCAGAACCAGTCTTCGCCCGCCAGCGTGAACAGCCATTTGTCCTTGCGCTTCTTCGCCGGGTCCGTGGGCGCGGTGAATTCGTAGAAACCGTCGGTCACGACCAGGCAGCGGCCCTTGTCGAGCTGCCGGTCGTCGGCGCGATAATTATAGACCGGGCGGCCGCCGGGGGCCGGCCAGGACCAGCGGCGCATGACGAGTTCCGCCTCGCCAGGCGCGTCGGCCGCCGCGCGCACGATCGCGTTCGGATCGGTTATCCGGATCGAATCCTCGGCGGCGAGGTTCGGCAATCCTTCCGGGAAGCGCAGCGGAATGCGAACTTCCGAAAAATCGTCCCGGACCTGGCCGAGTGCGATCCGGCGCCGCGTCTCGTTGCACATCGCGGCGCCGGCGGGGCCTAGAGCTGGCCCAGCAAATACTCGGCACCGGAGACGCTGTAGCCGCCCGGCTCCTCGACGTTCAGCGCCTTGACCACGCCGTCATCGACGATTGCCGACCAGCGCTGGCCGCGCACGCCCATGCCGAACTTGCTGAAATCCGCGTCGAGGCCAAGCGCCTTGGCGAATTCCGCACTGCCGTCGGCGAGCATGGTGACGCTGTCGCCGACGTCCGAGGCCTTGCCCCAGGCGGTCATGACGAAGGCGTCGTTGACCGCCGTGCAGGCGATTTCGTCGATGCCCTTGGCTTTCAGTTCATCCGCTTTGTCGACGAAGCTCGGCAGATGACGGGCGGAGCAGGTCGGCGTGAAGGCGCCGGGGACGGAGAAGAGCGCGATCTTGCGGCCGTGGAAATATTCGGCGCTGTCGACTTGGGCGGGGCCCTCCGCGGTGATCTTGGTGAGGGTGAGGCTGGGAATGGTGTCGCCGACTTTGATCGTCATGTTGGTCTCCTGATCCGGTTGCCGCGCCTGTAGCAAGTCCGCCGCGCCCGGGCCAGACGCGGCCCGACCAGACTTGGCTTGGCCCGCCGCGCCCTCGCGGGCATAAGGCGCGGTCTATGGATGCGCCCCCGTTCACCGTCGGTCAGTTCCTGCTCGCCATGCCGGGCATTGGCGACGCGCGTTTCGAGCGATCGGTGATCGCGATGTGCATGCATGACGAGGATGGCGCGCTGGGTATCGGGCTGGGGCGG
>JBBSLM010000177.1:0-5024 GCA_038255245.1 Sphingomonadales bacterium | reverse complement strand
GAGGACCAGCAGCCTGGCGAGGATGGTGAGATGGTCGTGCGCGGCGAGCGTTATGACGAGAACAGCCCGTATCGCGTGCCTATGCAATTCCGGAACCTGCGGTCCGACGACGACCGGGACGCGTCCTCGACGGCGCGCATCAATGACCTGGAATCGTTGGAGCGGTTCGGCTCGCAGACAGTCGGACCGTTCGGCTATCTGCAGGCCGGCAAGCAGCGCGATTGCGAGTGGCGCGCCGCGCGGCAGGAAGCGCAGGGGCGGCGGCCCGATTGTGGCGCGCGGCTGCGGCCCGATTCAGAGGATGACTGGCGCCGCCGCAGCGGCCAGTGATTTAGTCGACCAAAACGCCGCGTTCGTCGCCTGATCGCTTGCGCGGACGCGAAGGTCGCGCCGCGCTGCCATCGTTTCGCCGCCGATCCTAACGCGCTCCCCGCAATCAATCCGGGGGAGGACGCGGTGACGCGGCTCGATACGAAATTCCTGTTCCTGTCGTCGCTCATGCTCTGCGTGGGCGTCGCCATGGGCATCATCATGGCGTCGACGAAGGACTTCAGCCTGTCGCCGGTCCACGCCCACGCCAATTTGCTGGGCTGGGCGTCGATGGCGCTCTTCGGCCTGACCTATCGCGCTTATCCGCAGCTGCAACGCGGCTGGGCAGCCAAATTCCACTGGGCGCTGGCGGCGCCCTCCGCGATCCTGTTCCCGATCGGGATCTATTTCGCGATCACCTACCATAGCGAGACCGTCGTGATTTTCTCCGCCTTCGCCTGGGCCGCCGGCGTGCTGCTGTTCGCCGGGCAGATGGCCGTGCTCGCTTTCGGCCGCGAGGCCGCACCCGCTCCCACAGTTCAGAACTGATCGAAAGGATCCATCATGCTTTTTCACGTCTCCATTGAAGCCGACGATCCGCAGCATGTCGCGGAAGTGATCGCCGAAATCTGGGAGGGGGAGGCTTTGCCTTTCCCGGCGGTGATCGACGGCAGCTGGGCGGCGCTCGCGGGCGACGACCGATCGACGATGATCGAAGTCTATCCGCGCGGCACCGAACTGCACCCGACCCAGGGTGATGCGATCGGATTGCTGTCCGCGCACCGCCGCCACAACCCCACCCACATGGCGATCGCCACTGCGCTGTCGTCCCAGCGCATCTTTGAAATCTGCGCGCGCGAAGGCTGGGAGGCCAAATATTGCAAGCGCGGCGGCGCCTTCGGCGTGATCGAGATCTTCATGGAAGGCTGTCAGATGATCGAGGTGCTGACCGAAGAGATGCAGCGCGAATATCTGGACGCGATCACCATTCCGAACTGGAAGGCGATGCTGGCGGCCGGCAAGGCGCTGGCGCAGGAAACGACGAAGCTTGCCGCCTGAGGCCTCAGTCCTTCGCCAGCCCCGGCTGCCAGGGCATGACCAAGGTGCCGTCGGGGGCGGCCGTATAAGTGGTCTGGGTCGGATAGGCGAAGGCGATGCCGAGTTCGGAGAAGCGCCGCAGGATCGCCAGCATGATGCCGTGCCGGGCATGCGCGAACACGGGATATTCGGGGCTGTCGACAATGTAGACGGTTTCGTAGTCGAGCGAGGATGCGCCGAAGCCCATCAGGTGCGAGCGGTCGAAGCTCGCATGGCCCTGCGCCTCGATGATCGCCTGCAGTTCGCCGGGGATCTTTTCGAGCAGCTCCGGGGACGTCTCGTAGGGGACGCCGAAGCGCAGCACGATCCGGCGATGCTGCATGAGCGCATAATTGTGGATGCGCATCTTCAGCAATTCGGCATTGCCGTAGGCGACCAGTTCCCCGTCCAGCGCGCGCACGCGCGTGGTCTTCAGGCCGATATTCTCGACCGTGCCGGTCTGGCCGCCGGGGCCGCCGCCGACGTTGATCGTGTCGCCCTTGCGGAACGGGCGGTCGAAGATGATCGCCAGCGCCGCGAACAGATCCGAAAAGATCCCCTGGGCCGCGAGCCCGATGGCGATGCCGCCAATGCCCAGGCCGGCGACCAGCCCGGTGACGTTGACGCCCAGATTGTCGAAGACGACGACGATCGCGATCGCGAAGACGACGATCGTCACCAGCACGCGGATGAGCCCGATCGCGGTGCCGAGCGTGCGATGCTCCTCGCCCGCGCCGACGCGATGCTCGATCCAGCCGATGATCAAGGCGCGCGTCCAGATGGCGAGTTGCAGCGCGGTCGCGGCGATGAAGAGGATGTTGATGAGGCTGGTCGTTCTGGCCGGCAAATCCACCTGCGTCATGACCAGCTTGGCCGCGACCATGATGATAAAGAACAGGTTCGTCCGGCCGAAAATGCCGGCCAGGATCTTGCTCCAGCCCGACGCCTTCGGGCCGCCCAGCTTGCGCCGGACGATCGCGCGCAGGCCGATCAGGACGACGACGATGGCTGCGGCGATACCCAGCGCGGTGAGGAGTTCGATGCTGTTGGCGGCGATCCAGTCCGAAAAACGGCGCCACCGGTCGAAGAGGTCGAGTTGGTTCACGCGCGCCCTCTACCCAGGTTGCGCTCGCGAGTGCAAATCACAGGTCATTTCCGCTTTCGCCTGACGGGCCTTTCGAGGAACAGCAGCAGGCCGCGCTCGGCGCTGGACAGATATTGCGTCTTGCGGGGGCAAGTGAGGCCGCCGATCGGATTGTCGGGTTTTTCCTTTACCGCCTCGATCAAGGCCGGGTGCACATAGGATTTGCGGCTCATCGCCGGGGTATTGCCGAGCGCCGCGGCGACCGGGGCGAGGGCGGTGTTCAGGCCGATCTTCTCGCCCGGCTCGGCGGCGGCGAGCGTTTCGAAGAACAGGGTCGAGGCGGCCCAGGTGCGGAAATGCTTGGCGGTGAAATCGCCGCCGGTCGCTGCCTTGATATAGGCATTCACGTCGGCGGACGTGACCGGGCAGGCCTCACCTTCATCGTCGAGATACTGGAACAGATTCTGGCCGGGCAGATCCTGCACCTTGCGGACGATGCGGGTAAGATTCTTGTCGGTGATGTTCAGCTCGCGCTCGATGCCGTGCTTTCCCTTGAAGCGCATTTTCACGGTGCGGCCGAGCTGCTTGACGTGGCGCGTCTGCAAGGTGGTGGCGCCGAAGCTCTTGTTGGCCTTGGCATATTGTTCGTTGCCGACGCGGATATGCTCGCAATCGAGCAGGCGGATGACCGCCGCGACCACCGCTTCCTTGGTGACCGCGCGCTTGTTCAAGTCGGCATCGACCTGCTTGCGCAGCTTCGGCAATGCGTGGCCGAATTGCGCCATCAAGGCATATTTATGGCTGTCCTGCGCCGCGCGGAAATCGGCATGGTAGCGATATTGGCGGCGGCCGCGCGCGTCATAGCCGATCGCCTGGATGTGGCCGTTCGGCTTCGGGCAAAACCAGGCGCGCTCATAAGCGGGCGGGAGCCCGACGGCATTCAGCCGGTCGATCTCGTCGCGGTCGGAGATGCGCTTTCCGTCCGCACCGAAATATTGCCAATAGCGGCCCTGCTTGCGCCGCGTGATACCGGGCGCATCCAAGTCGTCGACAAATGTGCAGGCTGTGTTCGGCATAAGCGAAGCGGAGAAAGCGTTTCGCGACCGTTTCGTTCCGGAACGAAGGCGGCGTAAGGTGGGTTTCCATTGCAGACCCTTTCACGACAGGAAATTCCCATGCCTTCGATCCAGGACGCCCGCATTCTCTTCATCGCCACCGACGGCTTCGAGGAAAGCGAATTGTTCGGGCCTTACGAGACGCTGCAAAATGCCGGCGCGACGGTGACGCTTGCTTCGTTGAAGACCGACCCGATCCAGGGCGAGAAAGGCGATCAAAAGACCCGCACGATCACGCCGGACACACTGGTCGGGGACGTGCAGGCGCAGGATTTCGACGGGCTGGTGCTGCCCGGCGGGACCCGCAACCCGGACAAATTGCGGATGGACGAGACTACAATTGGCCTGATCCGCGCCTTTGCCGATGCGGGCAAGCCGGTCGCGGCGATCTGTCACGCGCCGTGGCTGCTGGTCGAGGCCGACGTGTTGCGGGGCAGGAAGGCGACCAGCTGGAAATCGATCCGCACCGATTTGCGCAATGCCGGCGCGGAAGTGGTCGATGAAGAAGTGGTGGTGAGCGGGAATATCATCACCAGCCGCAAGCCCGACGATGTGCCGGCCTTCACCCACGCGTTCATGGAGCTGGTCGAGACCGCCGACGCGCCGCTCGAAGGGGTTTGAACACTCTCCCTTAACCCGCCTCGGGTAGGCGGGCGCGATGGACAGTCTGCCTTCGACCACCGACGCCGATCTCGCCCGCCGCCTGGAAGCGGAGCGTGCCTTCCACAACGCCAAGTTCGGCGAGGCGCAGGAGCATGGCGCGCCGGACGCGATCTACGAACTGCCGCGGGTGGCCTATCGCTGGTTCGAGGCGCAGGTGCGCCCGCGGGCCAAGGGCGCGCAGGTGCTGGAATTCGGCTGCGGCGATTCTTCCTATGCGGTGAAGTTGAACCAATGGGGCGGAACGGTCACCGCGATCGACATTTCCGACGAGGCGATCGAGGAGACGCGCAAGGCGGTGGCGGAAGCGGGTTTTTCAAACGCGACGACCTTGCTGCGGATGAATGCGGAGGATCTGGAGTTTCCGGACGAGAGTTTCGACCTCGTGATCGGGCGCGCGATCCTGCACCATCTCGACCTGGAGAAATCCTATGCGGCGATTGCGCGGGTGCTGAAGCCCGGCGGCGCGGCGATCTTCCTCGAGCCGCTGGCGCACAATGCGCTGATCAACCTCTATCGCCGCTTCACGCCGCACCTTCGGACCGAGGACGAGCATCCGCTAAGGATGCGCGAAGTCCGCGCGGCGCGGGCGCATTTCGATGCGGTGGAGACGAAATTCTTCACGCTGACATCGATGGGGGCGTTGGTTGCGGCCAAGGCGCCGAAGCTGTTCGAGCCGCTGAAGAACGGTTTGGACAAGGTGGATGGGGCGCTGTTCAAGGTCGCGCCCTTTGCGGGCCGCTGGGCCTGGACCACCGGCATGGTGATGAAGAAGGGCG
>JBBSLM010000176.1:0-5030 GCA_038255245.1 Sphingomonadales bacterium | reverse complement strand
GTCCTCGTTCGAGGACCGGCCGGGCACCCACATTGTCGGCGAAGAACGGATCGAGGAAGCAGGCATGGAACGCAACGTCATCACCGGCATCGCCGCCGACAAGAATGAGGCGATGGTCACCCTGACCGGCCTGCCCGACACTTCAGGCACGGTGGCGGCGATCTTCGCGCCGCTGGCCGCCGCCGGGGTGAATGTCGACATGATCGTGCAATCCGCGCCGCGTCGGGGGGAGCCGAGCATGCTGACCTTCACCGTGCCGACCGCCAGCCTGCCGCAGGCGGTCGAGGAATTGCGCAAGGAACAGGCGCGGATCGGCTTTGATGAATTGCTCACCGACACCAATGTCGTGAAGGTCAGCGCGGTCGGCGTCGGCATGCGGAGCAACGCCGGTATCGCCGCGGCGATGTTCGAGACGCTGGCGGACCGGAACATCAACATCCTCGCCATCACCACCAGCGAGATCAAGGTCAGCGTGCTGATCCCGGAGGAATATATGGAGCTGGCCGTGCGCGTGCTGCACACGACCTATGGCCTGGATGCGGAGGACGGGGAATGAGCGGCGCCGACATCGGCCACGACCGGTTGAAACGGCTGATGGCGCGGGGGACGGAGTTCCTTGGCTGCGAGGTCGCGATCCTTGGTGGGGCAATGAGCTGGATTTCCGAACGGAATCTGGTGTCGGCGCTGTCCAACGCGGGGGCATTCGGGGTGATCGCCTGCGGGGCGATGACGCCGGATCTGCTCGACACCGAGATTGCGGAGACGAAGCTGCGTACGGACAGACCGTTCGGGGTGAATCTGATCACCATGCACCCGATGCTGTCGGAGCTGATCGAAGTGTGCGCCAGGCACGGCGTCAGCCATGTCGTCTTCGCCGGCGGATTGCCGCCGACCGGTTCGATCGACAAGGTCAAGGCGTTCGGGGCGAAGCTGATCTGCTTCGCGCCCGCATTGGCGCTGGCGAAGAAATTGGTGCGCTCGGGCGTGGACGCGTTGGTGATCGAGGGGATGGAAGCGGGCGGCCATATCGGGCCGGTCTCGACCAGCGTGCTGGCGCAGGAAATCCTGCCGCCGCTGGCCGCCGAGGTGCCGATCTTCGTCGCGGGCGGGATCGGCCATGGCGGGCTGATCGCCGGCTATCTGGAGATGGGCGCGGTCGGCGTGCAGCTCGGCACGCGCTTCGTCTGCGCGCACGAATGCATCGCCCACCCCAACTTCAAGAAGGCCTTCATCCGCGCCTCGGCCCGCGACGCGATCACCAGCGTCCAGATCGACCCCCGCCTGCCGGTCATTCCCGTCCGCGCGCTCAAGAATCGCGAAATGGAAAGCTTCGCCGCCAAGCAGCGCGAGGTGGCGCAATTGCTGGACGACGGCGCGGTCGAGATGATGGAGGCGCAGCTCCAGATCGAACATTATTGGGCGGGCGCCCTGCGCCGCGCCGTGATCGACGGCGACGTCGAGAGCGGATCGGTGATGGCCGGGCAGTCCGTGGGGATGGTCAAGGAAGAGGCGCCGGTCGCCGACATTATCGGCAAGCTGGTCGAGGAAGCCGCGCACGCGTTGGAGCGGCGCGGACAGGCGTGATCTGCTAGCATTTTGCTGTCATCCGTGCTAGGGAGGCGCTGAGGAGGTGACTTGATGGCCACAATCACGGTGCGGAAGCTGGACGACGACCTCTATGAGCGGCTGCGCGAGCAAGCGCGTTCCAATCGGCGTTCGCTGGAGGCGGAAGTGCGCACCATCCTTGAAAGGGGCGCTCCCCCCAGGCGCGCGATCGCCGACGTGGTCAAGGATTTGAGAGCCCATCACGCCTACATGCGCGCGAAATACGGGGTGCTGCCCGACAGCACCCCGATCATTCGGCAAATGCGTGACGAAGGGTGATCGTTGTTGACGCGAGCCTCGCGGTAAAATGGGTGATCGACGAGACTGACTCTCCGGCAGCGTTGGCACTGCTTGCGCGGGAGTGGGAGAACTTCACTGGCCCCGACCTGCTGGGAATAGAGGTTGCGAGCGCCGTCAGCCGCCGGGCCAATCTGGGCGACATCACCGGATCCGACGCTTTGTTGGCGATGAGCAAGTGGGTCGAACTGGTCCAGTCCATCGCCGTCCGGCTCGAGCCGACCTCTCCGCAACACCTGCTTGCCGCCGTGCAGCTTGCGGTCGAGCTTCGCCATCCGCTCAAGGATTGTCTCTACATCGTGATGGCGATTGAGACCGAAGCGGTTCTCGCCAGCTGCGATCGGCGCCTCCTCGAGAAGGCCGGCCGCGTTCACGGGCCAGTCGCGCATCTCGCCGAATTGGCGATGCCGGAGAATGGGGATGATATATAACCGGCATCTGGCGACGCGCTCGCGTATTGCCCGCCAGCATGGACAGATTCATCGTGCGTATATGCAGGTTCGTCCCACCCGCCTTCCCTTTGCGTCAAGCTGAGACGATGGCCCGCCGATGGCCTCGACCGCGATTCCGACCAACTTTCCATCCGAACGTGACTGCCCCAGTGTTTTGCGGCAGAAGCCCGTTGTGCAGGAGCAAGCCGCGCGCGCCGCGCCCAAGCCGATGAGCCAGGCCCGCTGGCCCGAAGCGATCGCGTTGACCGTGTCGCTGTGGCTGTTCGTGCTGATGCTGTTCCTGCCGATCATCATCGCCAAATATGAAGGCGAGAGCTGGTCGAGCGTGGCGCTGGATTGTTCGACCATCCCGGTGTCGATCCTGCTGGCGATGCCGATGTTCGCGATCTTCCGGAACACGGTGCATTGGGAATTGCGTAGCCGGGTCGTGGTGATGGTCGCCACCGTCATCCTGATCGCGGCGGTCAACACCGCCTATGACATCGTCTTCCAGACCATCATCGCCAGCCGGTTCGAGCGGGTGTTCGAGACGCTGGGGACCGATTTCAGCCGCGCTTACCCGTCGCTGCTGAACTATATCCTCGTCTTCGGCGTGAACATGACCCTGTTCCAGGTCAGCTTCGCCCGCCGCGCCGCGCTGAAGCAGGAATTGCGGCTGAGCCAGGCGCTGGCGAAGGCGCAGGAGGCCCAGCTCGCGGCCTTGCGCTACCAGTTGAACCCGCACTTCCTGTTCAATTCGCTGAACTCGATCTCGGCCCTGATCGTCACCAAGCGCAACTCAGAAGCCGAACTGATGACCGACAAGCTCTCCAGCTTCCTGCGCTCCTCGCTCAACGCCGATCCGGGCGAGCTCATCCCGCTCGACGAGGAATTGTCGCTGACCGAGGAATATCTCGACATCGAAGCGGTGCGCTTCGGCGCGCGGCTCGACATCGATGTCGATTGCACCCCCGGCGCCTGCGCGGCCCTGATTCCCAGCTTCCTGGTCCAGCCCCTGGTCGAAAATGCGATCAAGCATGGCGTGGCGCGATCGAAGGAACAGACGCAGATCAAGATCACCGGGGTGGTGGAGGATGGCCAGCTGTTGATCCGCGTCGCCAACGACGTGACCGACGATTTGGCGATGCCGTCCGCGCCGTCGAGCGGTGTCGGCCTCGCCAATGTGCGGCAGCGGCTGGAAGCGGTCTATGGCAAGGCCGCGAGCCTCAATGCGGGCCGCGAAGACGGCCACTACGTCGCCACGATTTCGCTGCCGGCGGTTCAACGAGATTAGTTTTCCTTGACGGGCGCGGCCTTGCGCCGCCACCTTCCCGCCAACAAGGTGGGGAGTTTGCGCATGCGTGTGCTGCTGGTGGACGATGAAGCGCTGGCGCTGGATCGGCTCGACACTTTTTTCGGCGATATCGAGGGGGTCGAGATTGTCGGCCGGGCGCGCGATGGCGACGAAGCGCTGGAGAAGATCAAGGAATTGACTCCGGATCTGGTCATCCTGGACGTGCAGATGCCGGGCAAGAACGGCCTGCGCGCCGCCGCCGACATCGACATCGAACCGCGGCCCGAAATCGTCTTCGTCACCGCGCACGAACATTATGCGCCGGACGCGTTCGACGTGGATGCGGCGGATTATCTGCTGAAACCCGTCCGCTTCGATCGCCTCCGCCAGGCGGTCGACCGCGCCCGCCGCCGCCGGACTTTGCGCGCCGCCGAAGCACGGGCCGGGCAGTTGGAGGAGGAAGTCGAGGCGCTGAAGGCCGGACAGGCGCCGCGCGCGCATGACGATGACGGCTTCTGGGTGCCGGAGCGCCACGGCCAGCGCCGCGTGCCGATCGACACGATCGACTGGATCGAGGCGGCGCGCGATTATGTCCTGCTGCACACCAGCATGCGCAGCCATTTGCTGCGGATCACCATGGCGGCGCTGGAGGAGAGGCTGGAAAATTCGCAGCTGATCCGCGTCCACCGCTCCGCCTTCGTGCGGCCGGACAAAGTGACCGAAGTGCAGCGCTCCGGGCGGACGCTCTGCCTGGTGCTGAACGGCGGCGCGAGCGTGCAGGTGGGGCCGAGCTATGCGGCGGACGTGAAGCGCGCGCTGAATCTGGAATAGAGTTTACAGCGCCTCGACATAGGCGAGCGCCCCATCCTCGTAGCGCAGATAAAGGCGCGCGGTGGTGCCGGCCCCGAAATTCTGGGTGAAGATCGGGCTGACCCGGTCTTCCCCTTCCCAGTGGCAAGGCGCGGTCAGCGTGAAGACATCGCCCGCCCGGAGCCGCCGGCCCGCCTCGACATAGACGATTCGGCCCGACAGGCCGCAGCGGCCGCTCGTGCGGTGGGTCGTCTCCGCAGAGATGATCTGGAAGATCGCGCGCTCGGCGCCCCAGCCGCGGGCCTGCGGCGCGTTCGCGGCGAGCTGGTTCTCGACGATCGGGAAGCGCCAGCTGACCGAGCCTGTTCGATGCACGCCCCCGCCCCAGTCGCCGCCGCCGGCTGTCGCAATGGCCGCGCACTCCGCCAGCCGCGGGGCAAGGGCCTGCGCGCCTGTCCGGGACCAGAGGCCGGACAATTCGATCCGGGCGGTCCCACGGGCGGCGACGCAATAGATGGTATGGCTGCGGTGAACGACCGAGCCGGTGACGTTGCTGCGCGCGACCGGGTGGATCACGAAGGCGATACTAGGGG
>JBBSLM010000175.1:0-5079 GCA_038255245.1 Sphingomonadales bacterium | reverse complement strand
GTCACCTGCAGCAATTCGGCGGCGACGCGGTCGAGTTGCGGCGGAAAGCCCTCCTCCTCGGCGGGGGGAGCGGCGAACAACAAGGCGGTCGCCAGGGCGAGGCGGATCAAGCGAAATTCTCCATGAGGAGGGTTGAAGGTCCGGCGGTTGAATGTGGCATGAATTGGGCAAACTCGATCGGCAGTCGCCCGCGACAGCCCGGCTTGCGGTTTGGGCCGTGCCGCAATAGATGGTGACGCACCGAAATCGGGCCGCGTGCGCGGCTCCTCCAGACGCATCCATATTCACGGAGTTCATTCGAATGGCGACGCAGCCGGTGGAAAACCTGCCGTTATTCTACAAGAATCTGATCCCGCTGCAGAGCGGCATTCACGCCAAATATCGCACGCGCGCCGCCGAGAAGGCTCCCTTTTTCGCGCAGGCGCACGCCATCCCGGTCACGATCGACGAGTTCGTGAACGTGCAGCGTTATTTCCCGATCGTCTTTTCGGTCGGGGACAATCCGGTGCCGCTTGCGCTGATGGGGCTCAATGAGGGCGTGAACGTGTTCGTCGACGACAGCGGCGGGTTGAAGGGCGAAGTCTACGTCCCGGCTTACGTCCGCCGTTACCCGTGGCTGCTCGCCCGCTCCAGTGAAGACGCAACCGAACTGTCGCTTTGCTTCGACCCTGAAAGCGGCCTGGTCGGGGAGTTCGACGAAGGCGAATTGCTGTTCGACGGTGACAAGCCCAGTGCGACGACCAACAATGTCGTCAAGTTCTGCGAAGATTTCGAGCTGTCGGGCCAGCGCACCGCGGCCTTCGTCAAGGAACTGCAGGCCATGGACCTGATCATGGACGGCGAGGTTTCCATCCAGCTTGAGAGCGAGCAGCAGCCTTACGTCTATCGGGGCTTCCTGATGGTCAATGAAGAGAAGTTCAAGGCGCTCTCAGCCGACCAGCTGCGGAAGATCCACGACAATGGCATTCTGCCGCTGATCGTCGCGCATCTCTTCTCGCTGTCGATGATCCGGGACATTTTCGGCCGCCAAATGCAGCAGGGCAAGGTCCCGCCACAGACGGCGGCCAACGGCGCCGCCAATCCGGCGCTGCAGACCAGCTAAGGGGCTGAAAGTCGTTCCTCTTCAATGGCTTAAGGTCCCTTGAAACCGGACTGAAAGCACCCATATGAAGTGAGGCGCGGGGCCATATCCCCCCCTTTGTGGCGACGCGCTGCGCCCTCTTCGGAGGGCGCTCCTCCCTGAACTTGGCCACCGCGCATTCCTGCGCGGTGGTCATTTTATTTTGGGGCGCCGTGGCTTGCGTTTCCGCGCCAGCGGGCTGGCCTGGGGCTCAGACAAGGCAGTCTACTCGGCCGCGATCGCGGTGGGTTCGCCGATCGCCGTCGCCGCGACCGCCTCGCAAATCGCCGCCAGCAACCGCGCGACGCCGTCGAAACCCGCGCCGGGCTCGCGCAGCGTCGCGTCGAGATAGAGCGAGCGATCCACCTCGATCTGCAGCGCGTGCACGCGGCTTTGGGGTTGCCCGTGCCGTTCGATCACATGACCGCCGGCATAGGGATCGTTCACCCCGGTGACGAAGCCCACGGCGCGGGCGGCGCCGGTCGCCGCTGCCAGGATCGCGGGATCGGTCGTCACACCATGGCGGTCACCGAAGACGATCCCCGGCTTGCCCGGTTCGCGGGGCGGCATCGAATGGCAATCGAGCAAAACCGCGACGCCGAAGCGCGCCCGCGCCGCCGCCAGGGCCGTCGCCAGCGCGGCATGATAAGGCCGGTGGATCGTCTCTACCCGCCGCTTCAGCTCGTCGCGGCTCATCCGGCCCCGCCAGAGCGCGCCTGTGCCCGCCAGCCGCGCCGGCACCAGCCCCAGCCCGCCGCGCGTCCGCACCGTCGCCAGCAACGTCCCGCTCGGCGGGGCAGGGGCGACCATCGCCGGGTCCAGCTCCCGCTCGTCGCGGTTGAGATCGATCTCCGCCCGCGGCGCCTGCGCGACGATCGCCGTCGCCCCGGTCCCGAGCGCGCGCCAGACCAGGCGATCGACCAGCCGGTCCTCCAACTGCTCCAGCACGTTCAGCGGCACCCGCGCCGCGCGCAAAAGCCCCGCGCTGTAGCCGCGCCCCGCATGCGGCACCGACAGCACGACCGGAGAAGCGGGCCGTTCGGGCCCGATCCGGTGAAATGGCGGCGCGTCCCGGGCGGTCATCGCCTCGCCGTCTATGGAAGGCGTGGCCCCGCCGCAACGCATATCAAAGCGGGACATTAACCGCGCGGCACGCGCTGGCATTGCGATTCGAGTTCGCGCATACAGGCCCGCACGGGCGTATAGGGACGGTACGGGCGATGATCAGGATCCTGCTGGCGGAAGATGACGAGGCGATGCGGCTCTATCTCGCCCGCGCGCTGGAGCGGGTCGGCTATGAGGTCCAGTCCGTCGACAACGGCGCCGCGGCGCTGCCATTGCTGGAGCGCGAACGGTTCGATCTGCTGCTGACCGACATCGTGATGCCGGAAATGGACGGCATCGAACTCGCCCAGCGCGCCGCCGAAATCTGCCCGGACGTGCGCGTCATGTTCATCACCGGCTTCGCCGCTGTCGCGCTGAAGGCCGGCCGCCGCACGCCGGAAGCCAAGGTCCTGTCCAAACCCTTCCACCTGAAGGATCTGGTGATGGAAGTGGACCGCATGTTCCAGTCCGAGGACCAGCACGGGCGGCTGTAGCCGCTACGCGCTGCGAAAACGCGAACGCGGCGGGATCGCCCGCGCCGCGATAATTCCGTTCTTGGCCTGGTCCTGGCGGCTGCCTGCCAGCGGTCAGCTGGTGCCGGTCGCGAACATGCCTTCTGGAAAGGCCGGATTGGCTCCGGCCTCGGCCGAGCCGGCGCGCATGGTGCGCAGCTCCGGTGCGATCCAGGGCCGCCGGGCCGCCGCGTCCCGTCCCTCGTCGGCCCGCGCCGCGTCTTCTTTACCGTTCATGATTGGATATCCCTCGGTTAGGCTTCAAAGCAGGAAGTCACTCGTCGATCCGGCCAACAAGAATTCGGGCTGGGAACCGAGGTGGATTGTGTCGGGCAAGGCGGTCAAGCCCCATTCACCCGCAAAATGAAGCCAGCTGCCGCGCGCTTCGCCCCCCAGCGGCTCTTGCGCCGCCGCGTTGACGCCGATGAAAACCTCGGCCGCGTCTTCCACCAGCAATCTGTTCGAATAGCGACCGCGGAACGAGCTGGCTCGCGACATGCGTATCTCCTCGGCTCGACCTGCCGCTGGCGAACCTGAACCCCGGACGTTCCTGCGTCAATCCGATGGAGCCATCTAGAGGTCGGGCTTCGCAATCATCAGCCAGACGATCGCCAGGATCGCGGCGAAGGCCGGGAAACCGAAGGCGAACCACAAGCGGAACAGGCGGTGATAGGCCGGGGGCAGGGGCTCTCCCGCCGACGCCGCGGCCCGCGCCAGATCGCGCATTCGCGTCTGCATCCAGACCACCGGCAGCCAGAAGGCGCCGATCACCAGATAGAGGATCAGCGACGCGGCGATCCAGCCGTCGAACAGCGAATAGCCCGTCGTCCACGAGAGCAGGGCGCCGGTGATCGGCTGCACCACCACCGCGGTGGCGGTGAACAGCCAGTCGGCGATCACCACGATCCGCGCCACCGCCGCGACCGTCGCCGCCTCGCCCGTGCGGTGCGCCATCAGCATGAAGAAAGCGATCCCCGCGCCCGTGCCGATCAAGACGGTCGAGCCAATCACGTGCAGGAATTTCAGCAGGAAATATTCGCTCATCTCTCGTCCAGAATCGCGAGGCAGACGAGGTTCAGGACCATGATCGGCAATATCTTGAGCAAGCGTCCCAGCGGGTCGGCCCAGAGCGCGGGCATCAGGATCGTACCCGCGAGCAGATAGAGGATCGTCCCCAGGAAGGCGACAATCAGCGCCGCGCGGATCGTCCGGCGGAACAGCAGCAACACACCCATGGCCAGGTCGAACAAGGCCCCGCCGACCACCAGTTCCCAAGCCCAGGGCGCCGCCGCGGTCGCCTCCATCAGCCGCAGCGCCTCCGCCCGGCCGGGGCCGAGCGTGATCAGGCCGGTGAGCAGCCAGAAGAGGGCGAAGGTGACGATCGCGACCGGCTTCAGCAGCAGCAGCCGGGCGAACCAGCGCTCCTGCACGCCCGCCGGATTGGCGGCGAGCGCAGCGCCGAATGAGGCCGGCTCGATGCCGGTCAACTCCCGCCACGCCCGATTGTCGCCGGTCGAGCCCCGCGCCAGTTCGATCCGCGCCGTGGTGCGCACCGGCGGCCGCCAGCCGAGCCAGGCTATCAGATCGCCGGCCCGCCATGCCGCCGCCATCAGGAAGCCGGGGAGGCGCAAGGTCCGCGCCGGGGTCCAGCCCAGCCAGGCGCGGTAGCGCGCAACGATCTCGCCGAATTCCAGCCGTTCCGGTCCCGCCAGATCGAACGCCACCCGCGACGGCGCGCCCGGCTCCAGCATTTTCGCCACCGTCTCGGCGACGTCGTCGAGCTGCACCGCATCCACCGGCCCCGCACCCTTCACCTCGACGGCAAAGGGCAACGCGGCCAGCCCCCGGATCAGCGCGCTGCCGCCATAAGCCTGCCGGCCCAGCACCACCGACGGCCGCAAGATCACCCAATCGAGCCCGCTCGCCTCCAGCGCCGCATCGCCAATCTGCTTGGTGCGCATGAAATCGGTGGCCGCCGGCCGGTCCACGCCCATCGCCGACATCTGCACCACCCGCCGCGCGCCCGCCTGTTCGCACGCCACCCAGAGGGCGGCGGGCGCAGCGGCATGGACAAGCGCCGTCGAATCGCGCTGATTGTCCTGCAGCGTCCCCGCGCAATTCACGACCGTGTCGATCCCCGCGAGATGCGGCAGCCAATCCGCGGGACCCCGGATCGAGCGCAGATCGAGCGCGATCCACCGCGCCACCGGCACCCGGCGGGCGGACCCGTCCAGCCGTCGTGCAACGCCGATCACATCATGCCCGGCCAGGTGAAGCCGCGCCGCCACCGCCGTCCCGATCAGCCCTGTCGCGCCCAGCAGCAATATTCGCACCGGCTTCCCC
>JBBSLM010000174.1:0-5098 GCA_038255245.1 Sphingomonadales bacterium | reverse complement strand
GTGATGCTTTCTGACTCGGGCGACGCCGCGGCATCGGCAGAAGGTGCGGCTTGGGCAGCTGGTGCTGGAGATGCGGTGACGGCCGGAAGTTCATTGATGTTGTTATAATCCCGATATCGCCGCTCGCCCGCGCGTTGCAGGAAAGCGCGCAGTTCCTCGTCCGACTGGAAGGCGGTCAGGCCGCGACCCGGTTCGGTGACGACCTGGGTGGTCGCGGTCGTGCCGCTGCAGGCGGGGAGGATGATGGCGCCGCCGAACAGCAGGACAGTCAAAGCGGCGAAGATCGGGCGGCGGAAAGGCATGGCGACACTCCCACAGTGGCGCAGCGATGTTACATTGTCACTATGAACGTACGGCAACAAGCGTGATCGGGCGGGTGAGGCTCAGCCGAACGTCACATCCAGGAAGATCATCGCCACCAGCCCGATCATCAAGCCGAGTCCGCTCAGGCGATTGCCCACTTTCATCTGGATATCGGGAATGATCTCCGAAGCGACGACGAAGATCATCGCGCCGGCCGCGAAGCCGAGGCCCCAGGGCAGGAGGAAGGTGGCACTGGACGTGACCGCGACGCCGATCAGGCCGCCCAGCGGCTCGACCGCGCCCGACGCGAGAGCGAGCAGGAAGGCCGTCATCCGGCTGTAGCCCAAAGTCACCAGCGATACCGCTACGGCCAAACCTTCGGGAATGTTCTGCAGGCTAATGCCGATCGCGGTCGCGGTGCCCGCCCCGATGTCACCGGCCCCAAAGCTGACGCCCACGGCCAGTCCTTCCGGCACATTGTGCAAGGTGATCGCGGCGACGAACAGCCAGACCCGCCGGAACCGCGCCTGCGCGATCCCCATCGGGCCGAGGCCGATACTGTCCAGGGGCGGCACCACCGCGTCGAGCGCGCTGATCGTGAACGCGCCGAGCAACACCGCCGCGAGCACGATCGCCGCGGCCACGCCTTTTGACGAACCTGCGGCCTCGGCCTGCTCGATGCCCGGAATGATCAGCGAGAAGAAGGAGGCGGCCAGCATCACACCCGCCGCAAACCCGAGCAGGATATTCTGCTGCTGAGGAGAGGGGCGCCGCATCACGAAAATGGCGAGCGCGCCGACAGCGGTCATCAGACCGGCGATAAGGCTCGCCAGGAAGCCGGTCAGGATGATCGATTGCTGCACGTGCCGGCTATCTGGTCAGCGGCTGAGCCCGGCGCAAGGCAAAGCGCACCGGCCAGGCCCCAAACCTTAACTCAGCGCAGCATGATCGGCACCGGAGCCCGCCCGGGACGCGCGCGGGCTCCGGCGCGCGCCCTAGACCACCCCGAACGCCAGCATCGCGTCGGCGACCTTCTTGAAGCCCGCGATATTGGCGCCCTTCACATAGTCGACATAGGTGTCGGACTTCCGGCCATGTTCCAGGCAGCGGTCGTGAATGCCGTCCATGATGTCGCGGAGCAGCTGCTGCAGCTCCGATTCCTTCCAGGAACGGCGTTCGCTATTCTGGCTCATCTCCAGGCCCGAGACGGCGACGCCGCCGGCGTTGCTCGCCTTGCCCGGGGCGTAGAGCAATTGCGCGTCCTTGAAGACGTGCACGCCTTCCAGGTCGGTCGGCATGTTCGCGCCTTCCGAGACCGCGAAGCAGCCGTTCTTCACCAGCGTGCGGGCGTCGTTGCCGTCGAGTTCGTTCTGCGTCGCGCAGGGAAGGGCCACGTCGCAGGGCACGTTCCACGGGCGTGCGCCGTCGCCGTAGAAGGTCGCGCCTTTATACTCGTCGGCATAGTCGCTGATCCGGCCGCGGCGGTGGGTCTTGTGATCCTTCACCCACTGGATTTTCTCCAGGCCGATGCCGTCCGGATCGTGGATGTAACCCTGGCTGTCGGAGAGGGTGAGGACCTTGCCCCCCAGCTGGGTGATCTTCTCCGCCGCATGGGTGGCGACGTTGCCGGAACCGGAGATCACCGCGGTGACGCCGGTCAGGTCGCGGCCGCGGGTCTTGACCATATTCTCGAGGAAATAGACCGCGCCATAGCCGGTCGCCTCCGGGCGGATCAGCGAGCCGCCATATTCCATGCCCTTGCCGGTCAGCACGCCTTCCCAGGCATTGGTGATGCGCTTGTACTGGCCGAACATGAAGCCGATCTCGCGCCCGCCGACGCCGATGTCGCCCGCCGGCACGTCGATGTTCGGGCCGATGTGGCGATAGAGCTCGGTCATGAAGCTTTGGCAGAAGCGCATGATCTCGTTGACGCTCTTGCCCTTGGGATTGAAGTTCGCGCCGCCCTTGCCGCCGCCCATGGGCAGGCCGGTCAGGGCGTTCTTGAAGGTCTGCTCGAAGCCGAGGAACTTCAGGATGCTTTCATTGACCGATGGGTGGAAGCGGATGCCGCCTTTATAGGGTCCGATCGCATTGTTGTTCTGGACGCGATAGCCGCGGTTGACGCGGACGCTGCCGTTATCGTCCTCCCAGCAAACGCGAAAGGAGATGACGCGGTCGGGCTCGGCGATGCGGCGCAGGATCTGGGCTTCGTGATACTGGACCTTGTCCTCCATCCACTCGAAAATGTCTTCGGACACTTCGCGGACGGCCTGGATGAATTCGCTCTGGCCGGGATTGCGCTTCTCGACGCCCGCCATGAAGCCTTCGAGATCGACATGGTCGGAAACCTGAGTCCTGCTCATCTGCATCTATCCCCCAATAGTGTTCAGCGCGCGCCCCGGCCGCGGCAGAGTCGCGTTGCGCTCTGCATAACAGGTTTTGGCGGAAGTGAAGCGCTGCCGCGACGCGTTGGTCGCGCGCGCCGTTGCGCTGGTCGAACGCGCCTCAGGCGCGGGCGAGGATCGCCTCGATCGCCGCATCGACCTGCTCGATGCTCGCCATGCCATCGACCCGGTTCACCAGCTTGCGCGCGTCGTAGACGGGGAGGATCGGTGCGGTCTTGGCGCGATATTCGGCCATGCGGGTGCGGACCGTTTCCTCGTTATCGTCCGGGCGGCGCTTGAATTCGGTGGAGGCGCAGACGTCGCACACGCCCTCGACGGCCGGACGATTGTGGCGGTCGTGATAGGGCGCGTTGCACCTGGCGCAGGTGAAGCGGCCGGTGATGCGGTCGACCAAGGCGTCCTCGTCCACCTCCAGTTCGATGACATGGTTCAGCGTGCGCCCATGCTTGGTCAGCAGCGCTTCCAGCGCTTCCGCCTGCGCGCGGGTGCGGGGATAGCCGTCGAAAATCACGCCCTGGTCGGGGGAGAGGCGGCCGAGTTCCTCGTCGATCAGGCGGTTGACGATCTCGTCGGACACCAGATCGCCGGCCGCCATCACCGCCTTGGCTTCGATCCCGGTGGGCGTGCCGGCCTTGACCGCGGCGCGAAGCATGTCGCCGGTGGACAGCTGGACCATGCCCCGCTCTTTTACGAGCCGGGCGGCCTGCGTGCCCTTGCCCGCGCCCGGAGGCCCCAAAAGGATGATGTTCAAGTCTAGCGACTCCCTGTCGGACGGCCGGCTTAGCGCTGGAGGCGCCCGCCCTTCAACTTCGCCTTCTTGATCAGGTCGCCATATTGGTGGGCGAGCAGATGGCTCTGGATCTGCGTCACCGTATCCATGGTCACGTTGACGACGATCAGCAGCGAGGTGCCGCCGAGGTAGAAAGGGATGCCCGCCCGCGCGATCAGATATTCGGGGATCAGGCAGATCAGGGTCAGATAGGCGGCGCCGATCACCGTGATCCGGTTCAGCACATAGCCGAGATATTCCTCGGTGCGCTTCCCCGGGCGGATGCCGGGGATGAAGCCGCCATGCTTCTTCAGATTCTCCGCCGTCTCCTCGGGATTGAACACGACCGAGGTGTAGAAGAAGCAGAAGAAGATGATTCCGGCGCCATAGAGCGCCATGTAGAGGGGCGCGCCATGCTGCAGCCACTGGGTCAGCTGGATGACGAAATCGCCCCAGGCGCTCTCGCCCTCGGCCGCGGTGCCGGCGAATTGCGCGATCGTCAGCGGCATCAGCAGCAGTGACGAGGCGAAGATCGGCGGGATCACGCCGGCCGTGTTGACCTTCAACGGCAGGTGCGAGCGCTCCTGCTGGATCTGGCCGCGCGCCGACTGGCGCTTGGGATATTGAATGAGCACGCGGCGCTGGGCCCGTTCCATAAAGCAGATACCGAGCACCAGTCCGGCGGCCAGAGCGATCACCAGGATGATGCTGACCGGGTCGAGCGAGCCGGTGCGGCCGCCTTCGAACAATTGCGCCAGGCTGGTCGGGAAGCTGGCGACGATGCCGGCCATGATGATCAGCGAGATGCCGTTGCCGATGCCGCGGCTGGTGATCTGCTCGCCCAGCCACATCAGGAACATGGTTCCGCCCAGCAGGCTGACCACGGTGGTGGCGCGGAAGATCATGCCGGGGTTCAGCACCGACGATTGCCCCTGGGTCGCGCCCCAGCTTTCGAGGCCGACAGCGATGAAATAGCCCTGGATGACGCAGAGCAGAACCGTGCCGTAGCGGGTATATTGGTTCAGCTTCTTGCGCCCGCTCTCGCCTTCCTTGCGGAGGGCGGAGAGGGTGGGGGACATGGTCGCGGCGAGCTGAATGACGATGCTCGCCGTGATGTAGGGCATCACGCCGAGCGCGATCAGGCTCATCCGCTCGAGGCTGCCGCCCGAGAAGGTGTTGAAGAAATCGAGGACGGTGCCGCGGGTGGTGTTGAACAGGTCGGTCAGCGCGTTCGGGTCGATCCCCGGCAGCGGCACGAACGACAGCATGCGAAACACGACCAGCGCGCCGAGCGTGAACCACAGCCGCTTCTTGAGATCGGTCGCCTTGGAGAAATTGGCCAGGCTGATGTTGGCGGCCATCTGTTCGGCTGCGGATGCCATGTTCGTCCTACTGCTGATTCAACGGGCCGAGCGGCCGGAAACGATCATATAGCAAGCCATTCCGTCATTGCGAGAAGCGAAGCGACGAAGCAATCCACTGCCCTGAACGTTCAGGATGGATTGCTTCGCTCCGCTCGCAATGACGGTGATGGGGGTTACGCTTCGGTCTTCGGCTGGCTGCGGGCGCCCTTGCGGTGCTTCGCCTTGTGCTTGTCGGCGGCCGAGACGAGCTCGATCAG
>JBBSLM010000173.1:0-5102 GCA_038255245.1 Sphingomonadales bacterium | reverse complement strand
CGCGTCGGCTTGTTGCCGAAGACGGTGTCGGCGAAAGCGTGCCCCTCGCGGATCGCGACCGGAGTGAGCTGCACGCGGTCGGTGACGTCGCCGATCGCGTAGATGCTCGGCACGCTGGTCTGATTATCCTCGTCGACCAGGATCGCGCCATTTTGGCCAAGCTCCACGCCGATTTCGGTCAGGCCCAGGCCGACACTGTTCGGCGTCCGTCCGACCGCCCAGAGCAGGAGGTCGGTCTCGATCGGATCGTGCCCGTCGAAATGGAGCAGCAAGGTGCCGTCGTCGCGTTTCTCGACCTCCTTGAACTGCGCGTTGAAGACATATTGAACGCCCTTGGTCAGGCTGATCTGCAGCAGGCGGTCGCGGATCTGTTCGTCATAGCCACGCAAGATCACGTCGCCCCGGTTCACGAGTGTCACGTTGCAGCTGAATTCGTGGAAGATGCCGGCAAATTCGTTGGCGATATAGCCGCCGCCCGCGATCACGACGCGCCTGGGCATCTGCTCCAGATGGAAGACTTCGTTGGAGGTGATACCATGCTCGGCGCCGGGCAGGTCCGGGACGAACGGCCAGGAACCGGTGGCGACCAGGATGGTGCCGGCCTTCAGCTTCGTCCCGTCGGCGAGGGTGACTTCATTGGGGCCGCTGACGGTCGCGCGCTGGTCGAACAATTCGACCTTGTTGTTTTCCAGGATCGTGCCGTAAATCCCCTCGAGCCGGTCAACTTCGGCCAGGACATTGTCGCGCAGGGTTGGCCAGTCGAAATCGCAGGACGGGACGTTCCAGCCGAAGCGGCGCGCGTCCTGCAAATCCTCCGCGAAATGGGCGCCGTAGACGAGCAGCTTCTTGGGCACGCAGCCGCGGATCACGCAGGTGCCGCCAACGCGATATTCCTCGGCAATGGCCACCCGCGCGCCATGCGCAGCCGCGATCCGCGAGGCGCGCACCCCGCCCGAGCCGCCGCCGATGACAAAGAGGTCGTAGTCGTAAGCGGTCATTCGGACAGTCCTTCGGGCAGCGGAAAGGCGCGCTCAAGCAAGGCGCGGGTGGAAGGGTCGAAACTTTCGGGATCGGCTTCGTCGATCGCTTTGGCCATTTCCTTGCCGAGCTCGACGCCGAACTGGTCGAACGGATTGATGCCGAGCAGGACGGCGTTGGCGAAGGTGCGATGCTCGTAGAAAGCGAGCAAGGCGCCAAGCGTGCGCGGGTCGAGCCGCTCGAGCAGGATCGTGCTCGACGGGAGGTCGCCCGGATAGGAGCGGTGCGGATCGTCCGAGGCGCGGCCGGCCATGAGCGCGGCGCCCTGCGCGAAGCAATTGCCGAGCAATTGATCGTGATGGTCCGGCGCCAGGCTGTGGCCCGGCTCGATGCAGGCAAGGAATTCGACCGGCACGAGATGGCTGCCCTGGTGGAGCAACTGGAACACGGCATGCTGTGCGTCGGTGCCGACGCCGCCCCAGCTGATCGGCGCGGTGGCGCGGCCGGCGGGGCTGCCGTCGAGACGGACGGACTTTCCGTTCGATTCCATCTCAAGCTGCTGCAGATAGGAGGGAAGCAGGCGCAGGCGCTCGTCATAGGCGAAGATGGCGCGCGTCTCCGCACCCGCGATATTGGCATAGTAGCGATCGATGAAGGCGGCGAGGACCGGCGCGTTCTGCGCGATCGGCGCGTGGCGGAAATGACGGTCCATGGCGGCGGCGCCCTCCAGCATCTCCTCGAACGCCGCCCAGCCAAGCGCGAGCGCGGCGGGGAAGCCGATCGACGACCAGAGCGAGTAGCGGCCGCCGACCGTCTCCGAGAATGGCAGGATACGGGTCTCATCGACGCCGAAGTCGAGCGCGCGGTCGGGGCTGGCGGTGAGCGCGATCACCTTGCCATAGGGATCGCCGACGCCATTTTCGTGCATCCATTGCAAGGCGGAGGCGGCATTCAGCATCGTCTCGCTGGTGGTGAAAGTCTTCGAGGCGATGACGAGCAAGGTCGCGTCGGGATCGAAATCCTTCACCGCTTCGGTCAGCGCGGCGCCGTCGACGTTCGAGACGATGGCGGTGTCGTAGCGGCAGGCGTCGCGGCCCAAGGCGTCGATCAAGAGATCGGGGCCGAGCGCCGAGCCGCCGATGCCGACATGCAGGACGTGGCGAACCGGGCCGAAGCCTTCCGCCTCGATCACGTCGATCAGGGTGCGGGTGCGGGCGTGGAACTGGCGGGCCTGTTCGACGCTGTCGGCGGCGCCCTCCCCGCGCTCGGCTGCATGCTCGGCGGCGCGGCCTTCGGTGGGATTGGCGAGGCCGCCGGTGAACAAAGTCTCGCGGGCGCCGGCCAGATCCTGCGCTTCGGCCAAAGCAGCGAAGGCATCGAGGTGCGCGGCCGAAAGGTGCGTCTTAGCGAAATCGAAATGCAGGCCGCACGCGTCGAGCGTGAGGCGATCGAGCCGGTCGGCCTCGGCCTCGAAAAGATTGGCGATCGCCTTGCGATCAATGGTTTCGAGCTTCGTCCAAATGTCGGTCATTGATTAGTTCCGCCGAATTTGACTCCCCTCCAGCAAATGCTGGAGGGGAGTCAGGTTGGCTCCTGCCCTAGCCGCGACTGCCTTCCGATTGAACCGCTTTGCTTGACCGCCGCTCCGCGTCACGCAAAGGGGCGGCGATGATCACCGACCCTCCCGCTGAGCAGGCTCCCGCGCCGCCTGCACCGCCGCCAGCACCCGCCGAGCCGAAGAAAGAGACCTGGTGGAGCTTCCTGCGCTTCCTGGCGATCCTGTTCGTCGCCACTCTGGTGCTGCGCAGCTGCGTGGTCGCGCCGTTCAGCATTCCGTCGGGGTCGATGCTGCCAAACCTCATGATCGGCGACTATCTGTTCGTATCGAAATGGCCCTACGGCTATTCGCGCTACTCCTTCCCGTTCGGGATCGCGCAATATGACGGGCGGATCATGGGCAGCCTGCCGGAACGCGGCGACATTGCGGTGTTCCGCTATCCGGGGCCGCGCGACGAAGATTTCGTGAAGCGCATCATCGGCCTTCCCGGTGACACGATCGAGCTGCGCGGCGGGGTGCTGTTCCTGAATGGCGAGGAAGCACGGCGCGAGCGGATCGAGGATTTCATCGTGCCGGTCTCGGAAAACAGCCCGTGTCGGCCAATGGGAGGCGACACCCGCGCGATCACCGACGCGAACGGCAATGCTGCCTGCGCCTATCCGCGGTACAGGGAAACGCTCCCCGGCGGACGCAGCTACGACATCGTCGATCAGATTATCGGCACGCCGGAACGGTGCGCGGAACTCGGCAATCCCGATCCCTGCGCGGCCGACAATTTCGCGGCGATGGTCGTGCCGGAAGGCCATGTCTTCGTGATGGGCGATAATCGGGACGACAGTCTGGACAGCCGCTTTTCGACGGAGCGCGGCGGAGTCGGCCTGCTGCCGATCGACAATCTGCAGGGGCGCGCCCTGATCAGCTTTTTCTCGACCGATGGCTCGGCGGAATGGCTGTTGCCCTGGACCTGGTTCACCGCCGCGCGCTGGAGCCGGTTCGGGATGACCTATCCGTGAATTCGCTCGCCGACTGGATCGAGGACATTATCGGCCATCGGCCGCGCGATCCCGCCCTGTTCGAGCGGGCCCTGACCCATCCGAGCCGCGGCGGCGCTGACTATCAGAGGCTGGAATTCCTGGGCGACCGGGTGCTCGGCCTTGCCGTCGCGGATTGGCTGATCGAGACCTTTCCGAAGGAACCCGAGGGCGAGCTTTCGACGCGGCTGCACGCCTTGGTGGCGGGGCCGGTCTGCGCCGATGTGGCCCGCGGCTTCGACGTGCAGGCGCAGGTCAGGCTGGGTCAGCAGGCGCAGAATGACGGGGCGTTCGCCAGCGACAATGTGCTGGGCGACGTGATGGAGGCGATCATCGGCGCGCTCTATCTCGACACGGATTATGCCACGGCGGCGGCGTTCGTGCGCCGCGCCTGGGGCGACCGCGTCGCCAGCGTGGTGCGCCCGCCCAAGCATCCCAAGGCCGAACTGCAGGAATGGGCCGCGGCCAACAACCGCAAGCCGCCGGTCTATGAGGTGGTGGAGCGCAGCGGGCCGGAACATGCCCCGCGCTTCGTGATCAAAGTGTCGATCCGCGGGGTCGGCGAGGCCGAGGCCAAAGGCGCGAACAAGCAGGAAGCGGAGCGCGAGGCAGCGCGGGGATTGTTGGGAAAATTGTCATGACGCAACGCGCAGGTCTCGTCGCCGTGGTTGGCGCGCCGAATGCGGGCAAGTCCACGCTGGTGAACGCGCTGGTCGGGCAGAAGGTCGCGATCGTGACGCCCAAGGCGCAGACGACGCGGGCGCGGCTGATGGGGGTCGCATTGGCGGGCGAGACGCAGATCCTGCTGGTCGACACGCCGGGGCTGTTCGAGCCGAAAAGACGGCTGGACCGGGCGATGGTCGCGGCGGTGTGGGAAGGCGCGCAGGATGCCGATCTGATCGCTTTGGTGATCGATGCCGAGCGTGGATTGAATCGCAATGTCGGCGAGATTGCGGACAAATTGAAGGACCGGCGCGAGGGCAAATTGCTCGTTCTGAACAAGGTGGATGTCGCCAGGAAGAACGATCTGCTGACTTTGGCCGCGCAGCTGAACGAGCGGGTGGCGTTTGAAGACACGTTCATGATTTCGGCGACGACGGGCGACGGTGTCGCGGACCTGAAGGCGGCGCTGGCCGCGCGGATGCCGGAGGGGCCGTGGCTGTTTCCCGAGGATCAGGTGTCGGATGCGACCGACCGGATGATGGCGGCGGAAGTGACGCGCGAGCAGATCTTCCTGAAGCTGCACGCCGAACTGCCTTATGCCAGCGCGATCGAGACGGAAAAATACGAAGAGCGCAAGGACGGCTCCGTCGCGATTCACCAGCAAATCCTGGTTGGTCGCCCCACCCAGCGCGCGATCGTGCTGGGCAAGGGCGGCGCGATGATCCGCGCGATCGGCGAGGCTTCGCGCACCGAATTGAGCAATCTGCTGGGCAAGAAGGTCCACCTGTTCCTGCACGTGAAGGTGAAGCCGGACTGGGAAGAAGATCGCGGTCTGTATCGAGAGATGGGGCTCGACTGGGTGGAATGAGGCG
>JBBSLM010000172.1:0-5143 GCA_038255245.1 Sphingomonadales bacterium | reverse complement strand
TGGGGCGCGATCGGCGCGGTGTTCGGCTCCTGGCAATCGGAGCGGGCCAAGACCTATCGCCGCATCCATTCGATCTCCGGCGACTGGGGTACGGCGGTCAATGTGCAGGCGATGGTGTTCGGCAATATGGGCCAGACCTCGGCGACGGGAGTGGCCTTCACCCGCGATCCTTCCACCGGCGAGCGGGCTTATTACGGCGAATATCTGATCAACGCGCAGGGCGAGGACGTCGTCGCCGGCATCCGCACCCCGCAATATCTGACGCTAAGGGCACGCGAGGCGGCGGGGGCGAAGGCGCCGTCGATGGAAGAGACGTTGCCCGAAGTCTATGCCGAGCTGGCGCGGGTCTTCGATGCGCTCGAAGCCCATTATCGCGACATGCAGGACATCGAGTTCACGGTCGAACGCGGCACCTTGTGGATGCTGCAGACCCGCTCCGGCAAGCGGACCGCCAAGGCGGCGTTGCGCATCGCCGTCGACATGGCGAATGAGGGCGTGATCACGCAGGAGGAAGCGATCCTGCGCGTCGATCCGTCGGCGCTCGACCAATTGCTCCACCCGACGCTCGATCCCGGTGCTGAGCGCAACGTCATCGCGTCGGGCCTGCCGGCCTCACCCGGCGCCGCCTGCGGCCAGGCGGTGTTCGACGCCGATACCGCCGAGGCGCGGGCAGGGGCGGGCGAGGCCGTCATCCTCGTGCGCATCGAAACCTCGCCGGAAGACATTCACGGCATGCACGCCGCCAAGGGCATCCTCACCGCGCGCGGCGGCATGACCAGCCACGCCGCGGTCGTGGCGCGCGGCATGGGGCGGCCCTGCGTCTCGGGGGCGGGCAGCCTGTCGGTCGATTATCACGCGCGTTGCTTCCGTGTCGGCGGCCATGAGGTGAAGGAAGGCGACATCCTCACCATCGACGGCACCACCGGCGAAATCATGCTGGGCGAAGTGCCGACCATCCAGCCCGAGCTGAGCGGCGATTTCGGCGTGCTGATGGAGTGGGCCGACCGCTATCGCCGGCTGCGCGTCCGCACCAATGCCGAAACGCCCGCCGACTGCCGTAACGCCCGCGAATTCGGCGCCGAGGGCATTGGCCTGTGCCGCACCGAGCATATGTTCTTCGAGCCCGGCCGCGTCACCGCTGTGCGCCAGATGATCCTGGCCGAGGATGAAGCCGGCCGCCGCGAGGCGCTGGCCAAATTGCTGCCCGAGCAGCGTGGCGACTTCGCCGAAATCTTCCGGATCATGAGCGGGCTGCCGGTGACCATCCGGCTGCTCGATCCGCCGCTGCACGAATTCCTGCCGCAGAGCGAAGCGGAATTCGAGGATGTCGCCAGGAGCGGCGGCATGTCGGTCGAGACGCTGCGCCGGCGCGCGGTCGAGCTGCACGAGATGAACCCGATGCTCGGCCATCGCGGCTGCCGGCTCGGCATCACCTATCCCGAAATCTACGAAATGCAGGCCCGCGCCATTTTCGAGGCCGCGGTCGCGGTGGCCCGGGAAGGCGAGCCGCCCTTGCCCGAAGTGATGGTGCCGCTTGTGGGCACCAAAGCGGAATTCGCGATCATCAAGGCCCTGATCGAGCGCACCGCGGCCCAGGTGTTCGAGGAGCAGGGGTTCTCGGTCGATTATCTGATCGGCACGATGATCGAATTGCCCCGCGCCGCGCTCGCTGCTGGCCAGATCGCCGAGGAAGCCGCTTTCTTCAGCTTCGGCACCAACGATCTGACCCAGACCACCCTGGGCGTCAGCCGCGACGACGCCGGGCGGTTCCTGCAGGATTATGTCGACAAGGGCATTTACGCCCGCGACCCGTTCGTCAGCATCGACGTGGAAGGCGTTGGCGAGCTGATCCGCATGGCGGCCGAGCGGGGCAGGGCGACGCGCCCCGAGATCAAGCTCGGCATCTGCGGCGAACATGGCGGCGACCCCGCCAGCATCGCCTTCTGCGAGGAGGTGAAGCTCGATTACGTCAGCGCGTCACCGTACCGCGTGCCGATCGCACGGCTGGCGGCGGCACAGGCGGCTTTGCGCAACAAAAGCTAACCGTCATCCCAGCGAAAGCTGGGATCCCGCTTCTTTCTCATCGCTGCAAAAACGAGATTCCAGCTTTCGCTGGACTGACGGAATTCAGGTCGAAGGTCGGTCGGCGCGGGTCTCGGCCCTTACGACCCTCGCGTCAGACCGCGCCGCATCGCTCTCCACGACCCGCACATCCTTGCGCAGCCGGTCATTCTCCGCCTGCAGGTCGGCATTGCGGCGATGCTCGTCGGCATAGCGTTCCTTGTGCTTGCGCCCGCCGCCCGCGGTCAAAGCCGCGCCCAGCACCAGCCCGAGCAGGAAGACCAACCCGACCACCAGCCACTCATTGAGCGTGAATTCGAAACCCATTTCGTCCTCCGATCCGTTTCTGCATCAGCGGAGGACGGGCCGAATTGTTCCGCAGGCGAACCTATTTGTCGCCGAAGGCGTCCGCGATGCTGCACGCGGCCGGGCCTAGGATCACGATGAACAGGGTCGGTAGGATGAACAGGATCAGCGGCACCGTCATGATCGCCGGCAGCCGCGCCGCTTTCTCCTCGGCGCGCATCATCCGCTCGTTGCGGAATTCGGCCGACAGCACGCGCAGCGCCGAAGCGAGCGGGGTGCCGTATTTTTCCGTCTGCACCATGGTCGTGACCACGCCGCGGATCGCGTCGAGATTGATGCGGGCCGCGAGATTTTCGAACGCCATGCGCCGGTCGGTCAGGAAGCCCAGTTCGATCGAGGTCAGAGCGAATTCGTCGCCCAGTTCGGGATAGCCCTTGCCCAGTTCGCGGGCGACGCGGCTGAAGGCGGCGTCCACGGTCAGGCCCGCTTCGGCGCAGATGACCAGCAAATCGAGCGCGTCCGGCAGGCCCTTGCGGATCGCCTTGCTGCGCTTGTCGATCTTGTTCTTCAGCCACAAGTCGGGCGCCTTGTAGGCGAGGATCAGCGAGCCCGCGATCACGCCATAGCGCTTCAGCGGCGTCCAATCCTCCAGCCAGCCGAAGCCATAGACCGCGGTCAGGACGATGAAGCCGACCGAAACCGGCAGGACCAGCCGGGCGAAGATGACGACGAAGGCAAAATCCTTGGACCGGATGCCGGCCTGCAGCAGCTTCTTCTGCGCGGCCTGAACCTGGCTCAGCTGCAGCACCTTGAGTGACGAAAGGATACCGCGGACCTTGTCGGCGACCTCATTCTGATTGGTGATGCTCTTGCGGCGCTTCGAGGTCGAGGCGACGATGCCGGCCTTCAATTGCTCGCGCCGCTCGGTCAGCGCTTTGACGCGCCGCGCCATCGGGTCGCGCACCGTGGTCGCGGCATAGATGGCGACCAGTACGGCGAACGCCGCCACAGCCGCCATCACGGTGGCAAGCGCGATCAGGTCGATCCCGAAGAGGCTGGGGCCGGACACAGGGGGCATATTTCGCTTGTCCCGTCAGATTTCGAAATTGACCATCTTGGCCATGATGAACACGCCAAGACCCATCCAGATCAGCCCGCCGAGGCCGGCGATCATCAGCCTTTGCTCGGTGAAAAAGCCGGCCAGATATTCGGGGTTCATCGAGTAAACGAGCCCGAAGACGATGAAGGGCAGCGCGCCGACGATCCAGGCCGAGGCCTTGGCTTCGGACGACATCGCCTTGATCTTCAGCTTCATCTGCGAGCGCTTGCGCAGCACGTCGGCCAGATTGCCGAGCGTCTCCGCGAGGTTGCCGCCGGTCTCACGCTGGATCGCCAAAGCGATCACGAAGAACTGGAATTCGGGCGTCTTCAGCCGGTCCGCGGTGTCCTGCATGGCGACTTCCATCGTCTTGCCGATCCGCATCTTGTCGGAGATTTCCTTGAATTCGACGCCGACCGGCCCGGGAATCTCCTGGCCGACCACGCTGACCGTCTCGGAAATCGGGAGACCGGAGCGCAGGCCGCGGACCATCAGTTCGATCGCGTCGGGAAAGCGGGCGGTGAATTGCGCCGACCTTTTCTTGATGAAGCGGTTGACGATGAAATGGGGGATGGCGAGCGCCACGAACAGGCCGAAGCAGAGCGACAGCATGGCGGGCGCCCCGCGGAAGAACAGCAGGCTGAAGGTGACGACCAGCAAGGCCACCGATGCGCCGAGATATTGCGGCAGCGTCCAGCTCTTGCCGGTCATGGCCAGCCGCGAGCGCAGCAGAGCAGGGTTGGGGATCAGCGCGGAGGCGAAGCCGTCGGCCTTGGTCGCCTGCTTGCGATTGGCAAGAATCTTCTTGAGCTGGACTTGCTGAACGACGTCCGTCGAGCGGCTATGCCGTTCGCGCACGACCTCCAGCCGCCGGCTGGTGGCCTTGGCGAGCGACGGTCCGGACATCAAGGCGGCGATGACGAGGGTGGCGCCAAGGGCGCCGCCAACGATCATCAGCATCATCATGTCCATCCGTCACTCTCCATAGGCCGGCGCCGTCGTGCGCCAGATCGGGGCCGTCACTTGGTCAGCGCGACCTTGGCCGATTCCTTCTTCTTGCCCAGCGCGCCCAGGCCGAGCTTGCTGAACAGCGAGCTGGACTCGGCCGCCTTCTCGACGCCGTCCTCGGCTTCGGCGCTTTCCAGGGTCAGGTTCAGCAGCTGGTTGAGCCCCTGCGCGAGCTTCGAATTCTTCGCCGCCTTGGCGAGCGGCTGGCCGAGCTTGGCCGCCTGCGACGCACAGCGCGCGTCATAGGGCAGGACAACGTCGACCTTGCGCTCGATCGAGCTTTCAAAATCCTTGCGGCTCACTTCCTGCGTACTCGCCACCACCTTGTTGGCGGCGATGATCACGCGGGCCTGCGGCGCGTTCGCCTTCAGCCAGGACAGGATGCGGATCGTGTCGCGGGTCGCGGCGAGGGTGAATTCCACCGCCAGGACGACGACATGAACCTCGTTCAGCAGATGCGGGAATTGCACCAGCACGTTGCGCGGGAAATCGATCACCGTGCCTTCGAAGGCGTGGCGGATCTCTTCTTGCAGCTGAAAATAGGCCGAACCGTCGGTCAGCATCGCCTGGTTGATCGGCGCTTCGGCGGAAAGCACGCAAAGCCGGTCGTTGGCGCGGACCATGGCGCGTTCGATGAACAGGCCGTCGATGCGGCCCGGATTTTCGATC
>JBBSLM010000171.1:0-5155 GCA_038255245.1 Sphingomonadales bacterium | reverse complement strand
CTGGTGCGCGCCGCCTTCCGGGCCGAGGGTCACGCCCGAGGGGGTCGCGACCAGCATGAAGCGGGCGTCCTGGTAACAGGCGTAATTCAGCGCATCGAGGCCGCGGGCGATGAAGGGATCGTAGACGGTGCCGATCGGGAAGAGCCGCTCGCCGAACACGTCGCCGGCCAGGCCCATGGCGGCGAGCATCAGGAAGAGGTTGTTCTCGGCGATGCCCAGCTCGACATGCTGGCCGGCGGGGCGCGCCGCCCATTTCTGCGCGGACGGGATTTTGGCGGCGGCGAAGACGTCGGCCAACTCCTGACGGCGGAACAGGCCGCGCTGGTTCACCCAGGCGCCGAGATTGGTCGAGACGGTGACGTCGGGCGAGGTGGTGACGATGCGATCGGCGAGCGCGCCGCCGGTCTTGGCGATGTCGTTGAGGATTTTGCCGAACGCGGCCTGGGTGGATTGCTCTTCGCCGGTGGGCGGTGCGATGGCGGGGACGTCGGCGACGTTCCACGGGCGCGCGCGTTTCTCGCGGGCGACTGGGCTGCGCTGCAGCTGCGCCTGGACCGCCGCCGCGGCATTGCCGCCGAGACCGCCGAGCGGTGCCCATTCCTCGCCTTCGGGGACGCCCATCGCCTGCCGCAGCGCCTCGATCTGGCCGGGGTTCATCAGGCCGGCATGATTGTCCTTGTGGCCGGCGAACGGCAGGCCGAAGCCCTTGATCGTGTAGGCGATGAAGAAGGTCGGGACATCGTCCTGCGCGGCGTCGAAGGCGGCGGTGAGGCTGGCAAGGTCGTGACCGGCCAGGTTGGTCATCAGCGTCTGCAGCGCATCGTCGTCGCGCTTGGCGAGAAGCGGCTTGGTCGCCGGCGCGTCCTTCAGGAGCCGTTCGCGCCAGGCGGCACCGCCGAGATAGGTGAGCGCGGCGTAATCGGCGTTCGGGCAATCGTCGATCCAGGCCTTAAGCGCCTCCCCGCCCTTCTCCTTGAAGCCGGCTTCCATCACCTTGCCGTATTTCAAGGTGACGACGCGCCAGCCGCAGGCGACGAAAATCTCGTCGAAGCGTCGGAACATGCGGTCGGCGGTGGTCGCGTCAAGGCTCTGGCGATTGTAATCGACGATCCACCAGCAATTGCGGATGTCGTGCTTGGCCGCCTCGATCAGGCATTCGTAGATATTGCCCTCGTCCAGCTCGGCATCGCCCATCAAAGCGACCATCCGGCCGGTGTCGGCGGCATCGAGCATGCCATGCGCCACGAGATAATCCTGGATGAGGCTGGCAAAGGCGGTGATCGCCACGCCCAGCCCGACCGAGCCGGTGGAGAAATCGACCGGGATCCGGTCCTTGGTACGGCTGGGGTAGGATTGCATGCCGCCGAAGCCGCGGAAATTCTCGAGCTGTTCGCGGCTCTGGCTCCCAAGCAGATAATGGGCGGCATGGAGGACCGGGCCGGCATGCGGCTTCACCGCGACCTTATCGTTGGGGCCGAGCGCGTGGAAATAGAGCGCTGCCATTATCGCGGTCATCGACGCGCAGCTCGCCTGGTGTCCGCCGACCTTCAGCCCATCTGGGCTCTCGCGCAGGTGATTCGCGTTGTGGATCGTCCAGGCGCTGAGCCAGCGCAGCCGCTCCTCGATCAGGCGGAGAGCGTGGATGTCGGTCTTTTCGGTCATGATCCGGCGCTTAGCGGCGCGGCGCGAAAAGCGATACTTCGGCGCGCAAGGTGCTGAAGGTTCACACCCCTAGGGGAAGAAAAGTCGGCTGAACTTTTGGCTGATTCAGAATCGATTTTCGTCATGCCGGACTTGATCCGGCATCCACCTTCTTGGTCGTCAATTCGAGAAGAAGGTGGACCCCGGATCAAGTCCGGGGTGACGATGAAAGCAGGGCGAGCCATGCCGCCAACTTACGCTTCTCTGCATCAGTAGGAAAATCGGGCCCGGATCGGGAAGCTGATCGATCCGGGCCCTTTCGCACGCTCCCCCGCGCGAACTGAACCTTGGAGAGAATCAGGCGGCCAGCTGGCGGTCGCGGGTGAGACCGCGAAACACACCGGTGCCGGTCGTGCCGCCGTCGAGCAGCGGCAGAGCGGTCGCACAGAAGGCGCATTCCGCCATCAGCCGGCCGACCAGCCAGTGGCTGCGTCCGCAACCCGGGCAGGCGTTCACCTGATGCGGCCGATAGGCCACATGATAGCCGCGCAGCGCCGGATCGTGGGCCAGCGGGGCTCCGTTGATCGAGATGACGTTCGACATGGCTTCACTCCCTCTTTCTGACGCTGTTTGTACAGAGGGGACGATGAGCCGTGTATGAACAGCGACGAATGGAGTTATTCAGGCGACGGAAGATGAAAGTGGCAGCAGGCGCGACGAGGGCGAGGTGGTCCGGTTTTCGGCTCGGACCGACATGCCGCGAGATGCGATGGACCAATCGTTCCCCGGCGAAGGCCGGGGCCCAGAACGCGCTACCGTGCGCCAGGATTTGATCGGGTTGGGCCCCGGCCTTCGCCGGGGAGCGAATCAGGCGGGGACACCCTCCGGCGCGCCGCGGCCGAGTTTGTCGGGGAGCGGCTCGCCTTGCGGGGTGAAAGCCAGGCTCACCGAATTGATGCAATAGCGCAGCCCGGTCGGCGGGGGACCGTCGGGGAAGACATGGCCCTGATGGCCGCCGCAGCGGGCGCAGACGATCTCGGTGCGGACCATGCCGTAGCTGCGGTCCTCGATGATGCCGAGATGATCCTTGTCGATCGGGGCGCCGAAGCTGGGCCAGCCGGTGCCGCTTTCGAACTTCGTGCCACCGGCGAAGAGCGGCAGACCGCACAGGCGGCAGGTGTAGGTGCCGGCGCGCTTCTCGCCGAGGAACACGCCGCAATGCGGGGCTTCGGTGCCGTGGTTGAGGAGGACTTGCGCTTCGGCGGAGGTAAGGTCGGCCGCGAGGGTCTGGCGCTGGTCGTCGGTCGGTGGGGTGAGATCGAATTGGGTCATGCTGCCAAGATAGGCGCGGCTCAGGCGTTTGCGTAGGCCCGAACGCGGGAGAGGTGCGCCTCGATCTCAGCTTCAGACAGGAACGAGCCTTTGAAGCTGTTCTCGGCCAACTCGACGAGTTGCTCGCGGGTGAGGCCCCTGCCCTCCGCGGCGGCGCGGAAATTGTCGTTGATGTAGCCGCCGAAATAGGCCGGGTCGTCGGAGTTGAGCGTGACGCGCAGGCCTTCGGCGAGCATGCGGTCGACCGGGTGCTCCTTCATGTCGCCGACGACGCACAGCTTCAGGTTCGAAAGCGGACAGACGGTAAGAGTCATCTGCTCGTCGGCGAGGCGGCGGATCAAGGCGGGGTCGTCGAGGCTGCGATTGCCGTGGTCGAGCCGGTCGATCTGGAGCAGATCGAGCGCTTCGTGGACGTAAGCCGCGGGGCCTTCCTCGCCGGCATGGGCGACGCGCTTCAGGCCGAGTTCGGCGGCGGCGGCGAAGACGCGCTCGAACTTCGCGGGCGGATGGCCGAGTTCGGAGCTGTCGAGACCGACCGCCTCGATTTGGTCGAGCCAGGGCCTGGCCTGCTCCAAAGTGGCGAAGGCTGCGTCCTCGTCGAGATGGCGGAGGAAGCAGAGGATCAGCTTAGAACTGATGCCGTGGCGTACCTTCGCGTCCGCCAGGCCGGCCAGGAGCCCGCGCATCACCACATCGAAGGCAATGCCGCGATCGGTGTGGGTCTGGGGATCGAAGAAGATCTCGGCGTGAACGACAGTGTCCGCCGCGACGCGATCGAAATAGGCGATGGCGAGGTCGCGGAAATCCTCCTCGGTCTGCAGGACGTTCGCGCCCTGATAATAGATGTCGAGAAAGTCCTGCAGGTTGGAGAAGCTGTACGCAGCGCGGACCTCCTCGACGCTGGCGAAGGGAATGGCGACCTTGTTGCGCTGGGCGAGCGCGAACATCAATTCGGGCTCCAGGCTGCCCTCGATATGCATGTGCAGCTCGGCCTTGGGCAGGCCGGCGATGAAGGCGTTGAGGTCGGTCATTTCGTGCTCCGGATTCGTATCTTATCCGCTCATGTCGAGCGAAGTCGAGACACCCTGCCGAGCGCAGTCGAGGCGTGAGTTCTCGGCTGCGCTCGAACGTGTCTCTCGACTTCGCTCGAGATGAGCGGGTTTGTGTTAGGCCAGCCGTTCGGGCACCTCTTCTGCTTCGCCGATCAGCACGGAGCGCGGCGCGACTGCTTCCCAGGGGAAGACGAACCAGCGTTTGTCGTCGCTGCGGTCCATGTCGGTGCCCGTATATTCGGCGTGGGCCTTCGAGCTCACATTGTTGATCAGCACGGCCATCCGGATGTTCGCCTCGTCGCAGCCATGCGCGGTCAGCGTCTGGCGCAGGTGATTGATCGTGCCGCCGCTGTCGTTGATGTCGTCGATCACCAGGATGCGGGCGCCGTCGCGGCTCTTCACGGCGAGCTTCTGCAGCAATTCGCCGGCAAAGGCATCGTCACCGGAGCTATGATCGACCGACAGCAAGGTGATGCCGGTGCGGTGCGCGAGATAGGCCGCGGGGACGAGCCCGCCGCGGCCGATGCCGACGAGGAAATCAGGCTTCCAGCTGCGGTCGCTCTCGATTTTGCGCGCGACAGCCTCGAGGTCGGCGAGGAAGCTTTCGTAGGGGACGTAATAGAGGTCCGGATGGGTTTCTCGGCTCATTGTCAATTCTCGTTGAGGTCTTGGGGGGCACGGGTGTGAAGGCGTTCTTTCCAATTGTTTTCGACGCGCACGGTTTCGGCCTCCGGAAGGTCCGGCGACAGGCGTTCGAGAATCGCGAAACGAAAAGTGGCCGGGTCGCGCTCTCGCAAGAGCTTATTGCCCCCATGTCCTGAACGCGAATAGGCCGACCAGCGTTGGAGCAGGTTTTCCGATCCCGCCGCCGACCCGACATACTGTCTGCCGTCAGACGTGTCCGTGATCAGATAGATACCCCGCCAGTGCGACAGTGCCGCGCGCCAGTCAGCCGGCATGACCGACAGTTCAGCCCACGTGAGCACCAATTCCTGCCAGTCCGGCATTTTGTTGGACAAGAGGGAATCGGGCGCAATCGCCGCAATTTCGAAGCTGTTCCGGTCGGCCCAGCGATACCACGACCGTTCGAGCCCCGGCCAATTGATGATGAGACGGCCGATCCACTCACG
>JBBSLM010000170.1:0-5186 GCA_038255245.1 Sphingomonadales bacterium | reverse complement strand
TCCACGGACCGAGCGCTCGGTAGCCTGCAGAGCGGCACTTTGATCCCGGTCATCGGCGCTGCTTTCACGAATAACACAGGAGCGACGATAACGTCGCTGACCGTCAGCTATACCGGTGAGCAATGGCGCATTAGCAATACGGCGGCGGCGCGCGACGATCGGATGGATTTCCAGTACAGTCTCAACGCGACGAGCCTCGCGACCGGAACATGGACCGACGTCAACGAGCTTGATTTTGTGAATCCGATCAAGACTGCCGCGGCCGCCGGCGCGTTGGACGGGAATGCGGCCGCCAATCGAACGGCCATCACCTACACGATTACGGGGCTCAGCATCGCGCCCGGCGCCACCTTTTTCTTTCGCTGGAACGATCTCAACTCCAGCGGAGCCGACGACGGCCTCGCGATCGACGACTTCTCGATCACTCCCTCCGCAGCGCCGGTGAACCCCAACCTCACCATCACCGACGTCTCACAGGTTGAGGGCGATGCTGGCACGACCTTCTTCACCTTCACCGTCAATCTCAGCGCGCCGGCGCCTGCGGGCGGGGTCACGTTCGACATCGCGACGGCCAACGGCACGGCGACGGCGGGCAGCGATTATGACAGCCGCACCCTCACCAGCCAGACCATCCCCGCAGGCGCGAGCAGCTACACGTTCGACGTGACTGTGAACGGGGATCTGATCGAGGAAGCGAATGAGACCTTCTTCGTCAATGTCACCAACGTCGTCGGCGCGACCGTCGTCGATGGGCAGGGCCTGGGCACGATCCAGAATGACGACAATCCAGGCAGCTTCGCGATCGACGACGTCACGCTCGCGGAGGGCGATAGCGGCACGACCGCCTTCACCTTCACGATCACCCGTACCGGCGGCAGCGATGGCGCGGCCGATATCAGCTATACGGTGAACGCACCGGGCGGCGCCGGCTTCGCCGATGCGGGCGATTTCGCGGGCGGCACCAGCTTCGCCGGCACCGTCAGCTTCGCCGATGGCGAGACATCGCGGACCATCACGCTCGATGTCGTCGGCGACACCGACTTCGAGCCGAACGAGACCTTTACGGTCGACCTGACCGGCACCACCAACGGCACGATCAGCGACAATAGCGGCACTGGCACGATCAATAATGACGACGCCCCGCCGCAGCCCGCGGGCAGCGTCTCCATCGCCGACGCCAGTATCGTCGAGGGCGATAGCGGCACGCAGATCCTGGTCCTGACCCTGACCCGCACGGGTGGCACCGCCGCGTTCGATGTCAATTATGCCACCTCAGACGGTGGCACGCCGGGCAACGCCTCGGCGACGGCCGGCAGCGACTATCTCGCCGCCAGCGGCACGGTCAGCTTCGCCGACGGCGTGAACACCGCCACGATCCAGATTACAATCAACGGCGACACCACGCCCGAGCTGGACGAGGAATTCTCGGTGACCCTGTCGGGCGCCACCAACGGCGCGACGATCAGCGACGCGATCGCGATCGCGACGATCACCTCGGACGATCCGCAACCCGCGAGCGTGCGCATCTTCGAGGAAGATTTCACCGGCTTTACCGCCGCCGGCTTCGCGCCCAACCCGACCGCGACGCAGCTCGATTCCGACATCTGGCGCGTGGTGGGCCTGAGCGACAACACCAATCCCGCTTATGGCCTCACCCTCACCACCGGCGACTTCGCGCGCGGCACGGTCGGCAACAGCGATCCGGTTTCGGCCGGCGTCTATTCGCCGACTGTCAACCCGGGCCTGCTGCTGCAGCCGACCAGCGCGGAACTGGAGTCCAACGGCTTTATCGAGGCGCGGATCGCCAACACCAGCGGCAGCAGTGTGACCGGCTTCGATATCGCCTTCGATTGGACCTACCGCAACACCGGCAACCGGGAGAGCAATCTCCAGCTGGCTTACTCGACCGACGGCGTGAACTTCACGGCCGTCCCCGCCGGCGCCTTCACCACGCCGGCCGTCGGCGCATCGACCAATTACACGCTTCTGACCCAGCCCGTATCGATCTCGCTGACCGGCCTGTCGGTCGCGGCCGGCGACTTTGTTTATCTGCGCTGGATTCATGCCAATTCGGCCGGCAGCGGCAATCGCGACGAGTTCGGCATCGACAACGTCACCGTCGATGCGACCGGGGGCGCCACCGGCCCGATCGTCTCCGTGTCCGACGTCTCGGTGAACGAAGCCGCGGGCACGATGACCTTCACCGTCACTCGCACCAACGCCAATGCGGGCGCCTTCACGGTCGATTATGCGACCGCCAACGGCACCGCCACCGCCGGCGTCGATTATGACGCGACCAGCGGCACTTTGAGCTTCGCCGCGAACCAGGTCAGCCAGATTGTGACCGTCAATATCAACGACGATGCCACGCCCGAGCTCGACGAGACATTGCTGCTCAATCTCAGCAACGCGACCGGCGGCGCGACCATCGGCGACGGACAGGGCGTCGGCACGATCGTCAATGACGACGGCCCGCCGATCCAGATTTCGGTCAACGACGTGTCGATCACGGAGGGCAATGCCGGCACCTCCATCCTGACCTTCACCGTGACCCGCACCGGCGGCACCGATGCGTTCAGCGTGGACTATGCCACCGCGGACGACAGTGCGACCCAGCCCAGCGACTATCTCGCCACTTCCGGCACACTGAACTTCGCGGCCGGCGAGAACAGCCGGACCGTTCAGGTGACGATCAACGGCGACGTGACGGCGGAGCAGAACGAGCGCTTCTTCCTCAATCTGGCCAACCCCACCAACGACGCGGTGATCATCGACGCCCAGGGCATCGGCACCATCGTCAATGACGAGCCGACCCTGATCCACGACATTCAGGGCACAGCCTATTTCAGCCCGATCCTGCTCACCGACGGCATCAACAATTTCAACATCGCCTCGACCTCGCTCGTCACCGTGCAGGCGGTGATCACCGCGGTCGATGTGGATGGCAGCCGCACCGGCTTCTACATCACGGAAGAGCTGACGGATTGGGACGCCAATCTCGGCACGTCGGAAGGCATCTTCGTGATGTTCACCAACGATGCCGGCGTCAGTACCCTCGCGTCAGGCGCCAGCACGCCTGCGCTCGGCAGCTTCCAGGTCGGCGACCTGGTCACCGTCGTCGCGCGCGTGATGGAGTATCAGTCTTTCTCGAACATGCCGGTGACGGTGCTCACGCTGGCGACGACCATCACGCAGAACAGCGCCGGCAACGTCTTACCGACCTTCACGCTGGATTCCGGCCACCCGATTCCGAACGGCATCCTGACCGCGGTGACGCCGGACTATCTCGACGGCGCCGATGGGGCAGGGGACACGTTCGATTATTCTCTCTACGCGCTCTCTTATTTCGAAACGATCGAGAGCATGCTGGTCACCATCCCGAACATGCGGGCGGCGGACGGCTTCGTCACCACCTCGGGCGGGAACCCGGTCTTCCAGGCCTATTCCACCGATCACGCCAATCCCGGGCAGCTCAACAGCCGCGGCGGCTATACGATCAGCGGCGATCCGGCGCTGTCGCCGCCCGACACCGCGACGGTCACCGACGACGTCCGCTACGGCGGCCGGATCGTCCATGACGGCGACATCAATCCCGACATCATCGAGCTGGATTTCACCGATTTCGCGATGACCGCGCCGGCCGGGATCGGCAACGTCACGATGGGCGATTATATCGGCAACGTCACCGGCATCATCGGCTTCGATTTCACCGACCGGAAGCTCTACGTCACCGACATTCAGGGCTATGACGTCAATGCCGTCAACAGCAACACGCCGGCCCGCGAAGTCGCGGAATTCAGCGTGACGGACGATCCGCGTCAGCTCACGATCGCGACCTTCAACGTCGAAAACCTCGATCCAACCGACGGCCAGGCGAAGTTCGACGCGCTGGCGCAGGCGATCCTTATCAATCTGAAGCTGCCGGACATCCTTTCGATCGAGGAAATTCAGGACAATAATGGCGCGGCCGCCGGCGACGGCATCAGCGCGACGGGCTCGGACGCCAGCGTCACCTGGACGATGCTGGTGAACGCGCTCAACGCCGCCGCGCTCGCGGCCGGCTCGGACGCGGTCTATCAGTGGGTCGATCAAGCGCCGGTCTACAATGCCGAGGGCGGCCAGCAGAGCGGCAACATCCGCGTCGGCTTCCTCTACAATACCACCCGCGTGCAGCTTGGCGATCTCGCCGCCGACGCGACGATCGAACAGCGGCGCGCATGGACCGACCGGCTGGGCGACGGCGTCCGCGACGCGGGCGATCTGATCCAGTTCGACGACAGTATGATCGGCGGGGTCAACACCACCGATTACACGACCACCCGCAAATCGCTGCTCGGCCAGTTCACCTTCAATGGCCAGACCGTGTTCGTGCTGGCCAACCATTTGCCGGCCAAGAGCGGCTCGGGCTCATTCTGGCAGTTCAACCAGAATCTCGAGAGCGGCCAGCCGGCCAATTCCGATTGGGCGCAGCGCAACGCGATCGGCGAGGATATCTTCAACCTCGCCAATTACATCCAGACCAACGCGCCCAATGCCGGCTTCGTCGCCGGCGGAGACTTTAACGACTTCCAGTTCACTCGCCCGCTCGAGGCGGCGACCGGCTACGTCAATGCGGACGGCACCGCCCGCAACGATGGTGCCCGGCTCACGAACATGACGCTGACGCTCCCTGAGGCCGAACGCTACACCTACACGTTCGACGGCCGCAGCCAGGCGATCGACCACATCCTGGTCAACGCGTATCTCGCGCAAGGAGCTGCCTACGACATCGTCCACCTGAACACCGGCTATGGCCAGGGCAGTTCCATCCCGCTGTCCGATCACGATCCGGCGGTGGTGCGGCTGGATATGCGGCGGTTCGACGAAGTGCTGAACGGCACTGCGGGTGACGACTTCTTCGATGTCAGTCAGGGCGGCAACGACACCATCTTTGGCGGCGCCGGCAATGACGGCTTCTACTTCGGCGGGGCCTATACCTCGGCCGATGTCGTCGATGGCGGGGCGGGCAATCGCGACCAGATCGGCCTGCAGGGCGATTATAGCGCGGGCGTCACGCTCGGTTCGATCAACGGCGTCGAGATGATCGTGCTGCTTGCCGGCAACGACACCCGCTTCGGCGACAATGCCGGAAACTTCTACGACTATAATATCATTTCGCCCGACGCCGCGGTGGCAGCCGGGCAGCG
>JBBSLM010000169.1:0-5232 GCA_038255245.1 Sphingomonadales bacterium | reverse complement strand
GCCGAAGCAGAATGTCTGCCCGACCTGCCGCTGGCTCAGGCCGCTGGCGCCCGATTATCATATGCCGATCGAGGCGTTCCAATGGGCGTTCGATCAGCAGGCGATGGATACGCTGCGCAGCATCGGGCCGCTGACCGCCGCCGCCAACGCTTTGTCCGGACGGATCAGCCGACCGTGGCTGGAGGCGTCGGTCAACGGCGTCCGGCTGGGGCCGGACCAGCTTCCGGAAATCTTCTTCGCCGCGGTCCACGCCGCGCGCGTCCTGGCGCTGCCGCGCATGCCCGAAGTCTATGTCTCGGGCGAGCAGATGTGGGATTGCATGACGCTGGGCGGCGACAATGAGGCGTTCGTCGTCGTCGGCAGCGTGCTGACCGCGCTGAAAGGCCCCGATCTCGCCTTCCTGCTGGGACGGCAGATGGGCCATGTCGCGGCCGGGCATGCTTTGTGGAAGTCGGTGATGCAGTTCATCTCCGGCCGCGCGCAGAACCGCACGATCATGGGCGCGGGCGTGCTGCAGTTCATCAACCCGGCCAAGATCATCGAAAGCGCGATCGATGCACCGCTCATGGCCTGGGCGCGCCATGCGGAGATCACCGCCGATCGCGCCGGAGCGCTGACGGTCGGCAACAAGGCGGTGGTGCGCCGGGTGCTCGGCCAATGGTCGCTGAAGAGCTTCCCGCTCTACAACCGGCTGAACCAGGAAGCGCTGGATCGTGACATCGCGCTCAGCGACGACAGCCAGATTGCGCTCAGCGAATGGACGATGTCGTCGACGCCTTATCTCGCCCGCCGGCTGCGGCTGATCGATGAGTATTTCGAGACGGAGACGCTGAAGGGCTGGCGGGCGATCATCGAGCATTGGACCCGGCCCCCGCCGCCGCCCAAGCCGGTCCACGATCCGAACGTCATCCGCCTCAATTGCGTCGCCTGCGGCAATCCGATGCGGCTGCAGAAGAAGGACATGACCGGCAAGGAGAAGGCCAAGGTCAAATGTCCGAACGACAAATGCGGCAAGCTGATGGAGATCGCACCGCGGCCGCCGGACAAGGCGGAAGTGAAGCGCATCATCAAGCCGCCGCCGCCGGGCATCAGGATCAGCTGCCCGGCCTGCAAGGGATCGATGGTGGTGCCCGCCTCCGCGACCGCCGGAAAAGCGGAGGTCAACGTCCGCTGCCCGACCGAATCGTGCCGCAAGGTGCTGACCGTGAAGCTGCCGGCCGCCGCCGCTGGCGCGCCGGAGCTGGCCAAGGAAAGCGATGCGCCGCCGCAGCCCAGGCGCAAGGCTCCCCGCCCTGAGGAGACGGCAGAATGAATGTGGACAAACAGGTCGAGCTGGCCGGCCCCAACGCCCGCGCCGATGTGGACGGGATAGAAGCGGTCGACCCGGTGCCCGCGACCGGCGAAGCCATGGTTCAGCACGCCGAGGACGACCAGCTTCAGGCGGCCACGGGCAATGCACAGCAGGCTTCCACGCAGGCGGCGGCCGTGCAGGCTCACGTCGCCGCTGCCCAGCAAGCCACGCAGACGCAGGCGACGACGACCTATGACGCCGCGACGGACGAAACCGAGGAAGAGGCCGAACGGCTCGAGCAAGTGGAGGCCGAAGCCGAAACCCGGCGCGAGGAAGAACGGGCCGAGGAGGAAAGGACCGAGGCCGAGAAGCTGGCCGAGGAAGCCAGAGCCGAAGAGGAGCGGATCCGCGACGAACAGGAGGCGGCTGAGGAGGCGGGGGCCGAGGCGCAAGCGGCCGCCGAAGCCGGTGGCGAGACTTCCGACGATGAAGACGACGGCGACGGTTAGAAAAAACTGTGCCGCATTTGACCCTATGTCCGTGCTGCCGCCGCCTACTCAAGTGACAAGCGACTGACGGACTTTGAAGGACGAGGAGACAGGACATGGCGACTTTACCGACCGAAATCGCGGACCAGCTGCAGGAAGGCATGTCGGTCCGCATCGCGAGCTTGAGCGAAGAAGGCCAGCAGCAGGTCGTCGAAGCGCTGAGCAGCGGCGAACTGAGCGAAGATGAAATGAACGAAGCGCTGCAGAACGCCGAAGACGCCGATTACGCGCGCGAAAATGTCGAGGAAGCGCGCGAGAATCAGGCCGAAGCCGCCGACGCGGGCGATTATGACAAGGCTCAGGAATATGCCAATGCGGCCGAATATGAGCTGCGCGAGATCGACGATCTCGGCGGCACGGAGGCCGAGGCCGAAGTGGTCGAAGCGCAAGTCGATCAGGCCGAACTGGCCGAGGCGCAGGATCAGGAAAATTATGCCAACGAGCAGGCCGACTTCGCGACCAGCGACCGGGGGACTGCAGAAGCCCGCGATATCGCCGCGGAGAATGCGGGTGAAGCGGCGCAGGAATCCGTCGAACTCGGCAATCAGGCCGACGCCGGCGGCGTCTATGGCGATCAGAGCTATAGCGCCACCGCCAACGACGCGCCCGATGCGCAGGACACGGCCGACACCGACGGCGACGGCTGAATTTCAGTTCCGGAGGGGGAGCAGCGCCCGTCCCGGTCCGTCCGGGGCGGGCGTTCGCTTATCGGGCGAGCCGCGCCGCGAGTTCGGCCACCTGCCCGCGAATGTCGGGCACGGCGACGATCTCCCACAGCAGGCCGCGCGTGATCGGGCCAACGGCGTGAAGACGCGGATCGGCCGTGCCCTCGGCGTTCAGGACGCGCATCCGATCATCGACGTCGATGCCGAGCCCGACCGGCCCCGGCCGGATCGCGCCCCGATCGAACAGGGCCTTCAGCAGCGGCTCCGGCGATCGTGGAAGATCCGCCTCCGGGCCAGTGCAATTGATAATCCGCGCGACTTCGACCCGCTCGATCGCCTCGCTTCCCCGCGGCCGCCAGCTGACTGCGGCCCGTGCGCCATCGGCATCGACCGAAGCGATCTTGCCTGCGGCGACGCGCAGCTGACCGCGCTCGATCATCGCCTGGATGCGCGCCGACACGCGCGGGGCGATGCGGTGGCGGTGAATGTCCCACCAGGGGCGGAGGTGACGCAGGAAGCGGCGGCGCTCGGTATCGCTGGCGCCTTTCCAGATGGCTTGCGTGAACGGCCGCAATTGGTCGACGGCATGACGCCAGCCGATCGCCTCGCCCCGCGAGCGCACATCGCGCAGCAGCTGAGACGCGGCACCTGCAGGTGCATCCGTCCTCTTCTCCGGATGACTGCCGTCCGCATGGGCCTGCGGAATCAGCCCGCGCCGGGACAGCGCCAGGATCGGCCCCCTGAACCCCCGTTCCTCGAGCAGCAGGACGATATCGACCATGGTGAGACCGGTGCCGATCACCAGCACCTTGTCGTCATCGCCCAGCCCGGCGGCAACATCGCCGCTCCACGGATCGGCCACCCAAAGTCCCGGCGGCAGGCCCGCCAGTTGGCGGCCGGGCGGGGGCGGGGGAAGGTTGCCGATCGCCAGCACCGCCGCGTCGGCGTGGATCATCGCTCCATCCACCAGCCGGATCGCGACGCCATCCCCCTGCTCGACCAGGTGGACCGCATCGCCGCGCACGCGCACCAGCCGGCCAGGCCTGTCGGCCTCGGCGGCGGCGAGCTGCTCCTCGACATAATTGCCGAAATCCCGGCGGGCGGCGAACGCGGTGGAGTCTCCCCGCTCGCCCAGCCATTCGACGAAATGGCCCGGACGGTCCGGCCAGGCGCTCATATTGCCGGCGCGGACATTCAGCAGATGGATCGGATCGGCCGCGCCGAAGGCGAGACCCCGCCCGGCCGCGCCCGCTCGCTCGATCAAGGTGACGCGCTTAGCCCCCTCAGCCAGCAACTGCGCGGCCAGCATTGTGCCGGAAAAGCCGCCCCCGACGATCGCGACATGATCGGCCAAATCTCTACTCCCTGTCCCCGCGCGCTCCGATCGGGTAACGCCTCCGGAGGCAGGATCAAGGGAAGGTACGGCACAATGGCCGGAGTGGGACGGCAACATCTTGAGGAAACGGGCATGGCCTATGGCCTGCACCTGAAGCGTGCGTGGCGAATCGGCGGCGCGCTGCTGGTCGCGGGCGGGGCCTGCATCGTCCATGGCCTGCTGCCCGCTTTCTTTACCGACAAGGCGACACGCACGATCGTGACGCTGAATGACGAATTGAAGACGCACGCCCCGGCGGGTGGCCACGAACCGGCGCTGATCGAGTTCGAAATCTGAGCGGCTGACCTTTCGCTCCGCGCGCGCAGACCCTAGCTGCGGCGCATGGAGGATCTCCCACCGCCCATTCCCGCCGCGACTTTGGTGCTGATGCGGCCGGCGCGCAGCGGGCCACCCGAATTGCTGATGATGGAGCGGCCCGACCACATGGCCTTCGCCGCGGGTGCGCTGGTGTTCCCCGGCGGACGGATCGAGGCCCAGGACCATGACCCCCTGGCCACTCACGGCGACGCAGCGGCGCGCATCGCCGCGATCCGGGAAACGCTGGAAGAGACCGGCATTGCCGCCGCCATCATTCCCGGAGGCAAGCAGCTGGAGCCGGTCCGCGACGGGCTGCTTGCTGGCCGGCCGTTCGCGGATTTGCTGGCCGCCGAGGGGCTGGGCCTCGACCTCGACGCTTTGATCCCGTTCGCGCGCTGGTGCCCCAATTTCCGCGAAACGCGCCGCTTCGACGCCGCTTTCTATCTCGCCGAAGCGCCGGCGGATGCACCGGAGCCGCAGCCCCAACCGGGCGAGGCGAGCCGGGTCTTCTGGGCCAGCGCGGCGGCGATCCTGGCCGAACTGGACGCGGGCGCGGCCCACGCCATCTTCCCGACCCGCCGCAATCTGGAGCGCCTCGCGCGCTTCGCCAGCTTCGCCGAGGCCCAGGCCGACGCGCTGCGTCATCCGGTGCGGATGATCACGCCGTGGGTGGAGCATCGCGACGGCGCGGACTGGGTCTGCATCCCGGACGATCTCGGCTATCCGGTCACCGCCGAATTGCTGGCCAGTGCGCGGCGGCGATGACGGAAAGTCGCGGCCTGCGCCGCCTCGCGATCGCCGCGCTCATTGCCGTGCCGATCGGCGCGGGTACGCTGGCGGCGATCGACTATGCCCGCCGTCACCCGGAAAATTTGCCCTGGACCGAATTGGACCTCAACCGCCCGATCGGCGCTTTCACCGGCGGCAAGCTCGCCGCGCTGCGTGACGAGCCGGGGCTTTGCCAGCAACTGCTGGCGGACGCGAGCATCGCGGTGACGGCATTGCCGCCGCGCGATGACGGGGCGCAATGTACCT
>JBBSLM010000168.1:0-5248 GCA_038255245.1 Sphingomonadales bacterium | reverse complement strand
CGGGCATGGGCCTGTCCCTAGCCAAGCAATCCGACCGGTCAATCGCACCTGTCCCGTGAATCGGGGGCGCGCGCCGTGTTGACCAGCGGAATTTACGGCCTTTTCAGACTCGATCGCGCGTCGACCGATCCGGCCGATGCCGTCGCGCTTGGCCTGGAGCCACACGCCGTGCCCGGTCCGGCCCAGGCGCTCGGGATCGATCCGCAAGCGCCGTCCGCCGTCCGGCGCAGCGACACCGGCAGCGGCATCACTCTGCTGGTCGGTGAGTTGGACGAGATGGAGGCGCTGGCACAGCGGCTCGGCCTCGCGCAATCGACGCCCCCCGCCGATCTTGCGCGTCAGGCTCTGGCCCGGTTCGGGGCGGACACACCGGCGGTCATGCTCGGCGAATGGAGCCTGCTGCATTGGGAGGCGCAAGGCCGGCTCACTTTGATGTCGTCCGCGGCGCGACGGGACCCGTTGTTCTACGCCATTTCCGGACCGCGCTGCGCGGTCGCGCCGGAACTGGCCGGACTTGCTCGGCTCCCATGGGTCGACGATGTGATCGATCCCGCAGGCCTCCTCCTTTCGCTGGGTCGTCACGCGCTGCGCGTGCAGGTCGGGAATCGCACCGTCCTTGCCGACGTACGTTCCGTGCCGCCTGGGGGCAGCGTGATCATCGAGCCGCACGGCGAGCGGCATGGGACAGCCGCGCTGTTCGAACTGCCGCCGCGCTTCGCTGGGTCGTTCGACGAGGCGCTCGAGGAAGCCGAGGCGTTACTGCGCCGGATCATGCAAGAGCGGTTTACGCGAAACACCAAGCCAGCCATTTTGCTCAGCGGCGGCCTTGACTCGTCCTTGCTCGCTTGGCTTGCCGTGGAAGCAGGCGGTGCTGGAGCGCAGCTTGCCTGCATTACGTCCGCGGCGCCGCCGGGCAGTGGGCTGCCCGACGAAACCGCCTTCGCGGATGCGGTCGCAAATCGGCTGGGCATCCGGACCATCCACGTTGCGCCACCGCTCGACGCCGACACCTACCGCGCGCCGGACCACGTCCTAGCGGGGGCGAACGGCCCCATGCTCTCCAACCGGCATTGTTTGACCGCGGCATTTCAGGCGACAGCCGCGGCGGAAGGGGCCTCTCTCCTCGTCAACGGAACCTATGGCGAAATGAGCGTGACCGGGCGCAGTCCCTTTCTTTCGGTGCAGCAGCGCCTGCGCCGGGCGGGCGGCCGGGTGAAACGACGTCTTTTTCCACCTGGAGACGCAGCTTCGGCGCGCAATCCCTTCCACGTGCGGTTCGCGCCGTCGCTGCTGGCCGCGCTGCCCAAGGAACTCGGCGCGGCGCTCGCCGTGGCGGAATCGCCGGCGGAGGCGCGGCTGCCGGGGGGGCAATGGGGGTTCGAGCCGGGGCTCGCCAAGGCCTTCGGCCGTTCAAATCTGTTCCACGCCGGGGCGTTGCGGATGGACTATCCCTATCGCGACCTACGGCTCGCGCGGCTGTTTGCCAGCTTCCCCTCGTCATTCATGCAGCGCGGCCGGCTCGACCGCGCCATGGCGCGACTGATGCTGGCCGGGCGCGTTCCGGACAGCATCCGCTTGCGGGCTTTGGGCATGCCGGCGTCGCCGGACCATGTGACTCGCCTGACCCGTCAGGCGCCGGCGGCACGGGATAGAATCGGCGCCTTCCGGGCGGCCGGGATCGACGCCTGGATCGATTGCGATTGGCTGGACAATGCCTTGGCGCGAACGGCCGCCACCGGCCCTGCGGGAATCGACGACGCCAACCAGGTCCAGCTCACCGCTTTGGCCGGGGAATTTCTGCTTTGGTGGCAAGACCGGCGTTGATCGGCGCGGCGCGGTCCGCGTTGAAAGCAACTGCTCGGGCGTGCAGACCGCCGAGCGCGCGACGACCGGTCAGGTCCGCCAAAGACCAAGCGCGCGCAGCCGATCGATCACCATCCCGGCCTTTTCGTCGATCGGAATGTCGGGACGGTCCGCCGCGCTTGGCGCGGCGAACATCGCGATGCGGGGCGCGGCATGCAGGATCGTCGCAATCCGCTCACGCCGAAATGGCAGTACCCGCATCCATAATGGGCGAAACAATTGCCGGCTGAGCGCCTCGTGGGCTTCAGCCGGCCCGGCCGTAATCGGCTTCTCGCGCAGGATCACCATTGCCGCAAAGGGGATCGGAGTGGCGGGATCGAACCTTGGCGCCTCGTGCAGGATTTTGTCATTGGATCGCAGATCCAACCCTTCAGCCGCCAGCCGGATGGCCGGCCGGCCGGGCTGCAACATGGGGACGCCCGCGCGTGGCAAGGGCAGCAAAACGGAGAGATCGTCGGACACCAATTGGCTGCCGCTGCGGACGAGCGCCGCGCACAAGGTCGACTTGCCTGCCCCCGGCTTGCCCGCAATCAGCACCGCCTGGCCGTCCAGCGCCACCGCCGAGCCGTGCAGCGGGACCAGGCCGCGCCAGGCCAGGATCAATGCGGCGACCGTGCCGTAAAATGCGGCCGGCATCTCGGTGCTGCTGGCCGAATGCCACTCCACGCGCTCGCCCTCGAACGTGTCGAAGACGGCATTGCCGAAGCGAAAGCGCACTCCGTCGGCGAAGATTTCGCCATTGTTGAACGGCTTGCCGCCGCGCCGGGCCGGCAGCGCCTCGACGCGGCGGACCGTGACGTCCGCTCGCGCATCCGCGATCGCCGGAGCGAATTGGCCGAGCGGGTGATCCGACGCCCAGCGCAGGCCGAACGCCTGGGCCAGAAACAATGATGACGGCGGACCGGACACTTCCTAGTCGGCGGGACGTTTCGTGGCGTCCATCGACACCAACATCCCGCGATGCCGCAGGGTAAGGTCGATAAGATCGCCGGGCATGGTATCGATCGGCGTCAGGAAGCGCCGGATCGGCACGCCCCAGGACGACGGTGAGCCGTTCGGCGACGGCCGGTTTTCATGGATCGCGCCGTCGCCGAGGTCGATCGCGATCCATTGCATGACGCCGTCGATGCGGCCGCCGTCCGAGATCAGCGTGATCGTCTCGGCGGCCGGGCCGAAGGGGGGCTCGCGATCATAATTCATGCTGAGCCCGGTCACCGGCTCAGAGCGCATGTCGATATCGCCTGCCCGTGAATTGCTCAGCCACGGCCGGGACGCGGTTAGCAGGTCGAAGGCGGACAGATCGAAACCCTCGATATCCTCCAGCGTGCGTTGGTCGGGTCGCCGGGCCTCGTGCAGCAGCGCGCAGCGGAGCGAAGCGGCGGGCGGGATCGACGGGGCGCCAGGCTTGAGCAGGCGCTTGCGCGCATCGGTCAGCGATGCGGTGACGCCTTCGTCGAACAATTGCGCCCCGAAAATCTCGTGGATCACCAGATCGGCGGGCTCGCCCAGATCCTCGGGGATCTTCAAGCCGGTCGAAGGCTTGGGGATCACGCGGATGCGATCGGACAGGCCGTTGCGGGCGATCACCTGGGTCGCTGCCGCGGCGATGAGCGGATTGGCCTCGCATGTGGTGACCTGCGCGCCCGCGCGTGCCGCAAGCATCGCCAGCAGACCCGCGCCGCAGCCGATCTCGAGCACCTTCATGCCCGGCTTGACCGCGCGCGCGATCGCGGCGGCATAGACCCGGTTGCGCTCGTCATCGAGCAGCATCGGGCGGTGGAAAGGCTGGACGCCTTTTGAAAGCACGCCACGCACCATCGTGTCGATGGACAGGCTGCCGGGCGCCGCCGCCAACGCGGCTTCGCCGATCGCCAGCGCATCCGCATGCAGCCCGCGGTCGCGCAGCAGGGCGCACAGCATCGCCATCTCGCCCGGCTTGCCGCGCAGGGCGGGATATTTGACAAAGATATCGGCCGACACGCTGCTTGCGCCCTCCCTTCAGGCCAGCCCCTTAGAGCGTCATGGGGCGCGAAGGCCAGCGGATGCTTGGCGCGCCATCCCAAGCCGGGCTATCGCCACGCGGCATGACGATGACAGGTCTTGATCAACTGGAGGCGGAGAGCATCCATATCCTGCGCGAAACGGTCGCGCAGGCGGATCGGCCCGTCATGCTGTTTTCGATGGGCAAGGACAGCGCGGTTATCCTGCACTTGGCCCGCCAGGCCTTCTGGCCCGCGCCGCTCCCATTCCCTTTGCTGCACGTGGATACCGGCTGGAAGTTCCGGGAGATGTACGCGTTGCGCGACCGTGTCGCGGCGGCGGAAGGGGTCGAACTGATCGTCCATTGCAATCCGGACGCGGAGGCGCGGGGAATCAATCCGTTCGATCATGGCGCGGCGCATACCGATTTGTGGAAGACGGAGGGGTTGAAGCAGGCGCTTGGGCTTCACGGCTTCGACGCCGCGTTCGGCGGCGCCCGGCGCGACGAGGAACGCAGCCGCGCCAAGGAGCGCGTCTACAGCTTGCGCTCACCAGTCAGCGGCTGGGAGCCCCGGCGGCAGCGACCGGAGCTGTGGCGGGTCGCGAACCTGCGCAAGGCGGCGGGGGAATCCTTTCGCGTCTTCCCGCTGTCCGATTGGACCGAGCTGGACGTGTGGCGCTACATCGCGCGGGAGCGGATCGAGATTGCGCCGCTTTATTTCGCCGCGCCGCGCCCGGTGGTGGTGCGCGACGGCATGCTGCTGATGGTCGATGACGCGCGCTTTCGCCTGAAATCCGGCGAGCTGCCTCAGACCCGCACCGTCCGTTTCCGCACCCTCGGCTGCTACCCGCTGACCGGCGCGGTGGAGAGCGCGGCTGCGGATGTCGAAGCGATCGTCGCGGAGCTGGAAGGACCGACGCGCGCTTCGGAACGCGCCGGCCGGGCGATCGACGCCGAAGCCGGCGCTGGCCTCGAACGGCGCAAGCGCGAGGGCTATTTCTGATGAGCGGCGCGGATCGCCCGCTGCTGCGCTGCATCGCCTGCGGGAGCGTCGACGATGGCAAGTCGACGCTGATCGGGCGGCTGCTGCAGGCCTGCGGGCAGGTGCCGGACGATCAGATCGCGGCACTCGGCGAGGATGGCGATGTTTCGCTGCTGCTCGACGGGCTGGAGGCGGAGCGCGAGCAGGGCATCACCATCGACGTCGCCTATCGTTCGTTCGAGACCGCGCATCGCCGCTTCATCCTGGCCGACGCGCCGGGACACGAACATTATACCCGCAACATGGTCACCGCCGCGTCGCGCGCCGACCTCGCGATCGTGCTGGTCGACGCGCGCAAGGGCGTGATCACGCAGACGCGGCGGCATAGCCTGATCCTGTCGATGCTGGGCGTTCGCGACGTG